>CAJBIL010000304.1 GCA_903953145.1 uncultured beta proteobacterium | reverse complement strand
CCGGTCAAGGACGCGCTACCGCTCAAGGCAATTTCGTTATCCACCCCTTGTTCCCCGGTGAATACCAGCTTGCCTCCACCAGATCCATCATTAACTATGCTTGCAGTAACACCCATTTGGGCGCTATTAATTGCATTTCTAAGGCCGGTCAGCGAATTGTTGTTGCTGTCGAGGGTGATAGTTTTTGATCGGGTGCTGTTTAGTGTGGCGAAGTCAAACGTCAGCGTGTCGCCATCTGTGCCAACGGCGCCGCTTGTCGGCGTAATGGTGCTGGAGACGAAGCGCGGTGCTTGCGCCAGCACAGTAACGCCCAAAGCATAGCTGCCGGCGACAGCCCCGGTAGTTGCTGTCGCCGTTGCAACTGTTGTGTCGGCCACGGTTGCGGTAAAGCTGGCAAACTTGTTTAACGCAGTCTGACCAATGTCTGTCTTCAAGGCCAGCGCAGCGGTTTGTACAGCAGAAAGCTTGCTTTTGAGGGTGCCGAGTGCAGAAATTTTGGTGTTGTACGAAGCTTCCTGCTTCTGCAAGGCCGTAATTGGTGCTTGCTCAACGGCCATCAACTTTGTTACAAGAGATTCAAGATCAAGGCCTGACCCTGTTCCCAGTGCTGTAACGGTTGGCATGATTCAACTCCCTCAATACTTAGACTGACATAAGTCTATCAGTCTAAGCTTTTTGTTTCACCAGCAAGCCTGTCAGTTGATCAAGTCCTTTCGCCAGCGACAGCATTTCTTCAGACGGAAATTGCTTGATCACTTCCTTTGTTGCTATATCAATGACTTTGACGACCGTTGTGCCGGTGTCTTTGTCGATGCTGAACTGTAAATTCCCATTAAACGGCTTGATGAACTCGTTTGCTGCGCTTACTGCTGTTTTCAGTTGCTCTTCACTCGGCTTGGCTTTGCTGGTCGACGGAGGTGCTTGTTCCGTGACGGCTGCCGTTGTAGAAGCGCGCTCATTTGCAGCGGGAGTTGCTGTTCGCTGGGCAATTGGAGGCGGTGATAGGGTATTGACGGATTGGATGTCCATGATCTCACTCCTGATCCAGATGGTGCAGTGGCGCAGTAACTTTGTTGCTACTGCGCCTCTCTAGTTGCGAGGGGAAGTTTCCCCGGTGTTACTTACTTAAGCAGGGTCAGAACGCTCTGCGGCAACTGATTGGCCTGGGCTAGCATCGCAGTGCCTGCCTGTTGCAGGATTTGCGACCGGGTCAGGTTGGCGGTTTCTGCAGCGTAGTCGGTATCCATGATGCGGCTACGTGCAGCTTGAGTGTTCTCATTTTGCGTTTGCAACTGCGTCACAACACCCTCAAAGCGTGCCTGAAGTGCGCCAAGACCGGCACGTGCCGTGTTGGTTGTATCGATGGCCGTATCAATCGCAGCCATTGCTGCTGTAGCACCCCCTGAGGTGAGAACTGCCAAGCCAGTAACGATGGCTGAGAAGCTACCTGTGACGGTACTGACCGAAATCTGGTTGTCGGTTGATGTGTTGGCACCAATCTGGAATGACATTGAACTGTCAGTGTCCAGAATTTTCTTGCTGTTAAACGTGGTGGCTGTGGCAATCCGTGCAACTTCAGACTGCAGCGCCTGGAATTCCTGGTCAAGCGACGAAAGGTTAGTTGCATCGAACTGACCTGATGCAGCCTGGGTGGCCAGTTCGCGCATCCGTTGCATGTGCTGACCCATCACTGCAAGGCCACCTTCAGCCGTTTGCGCAAGAGAAATACCATCGTTGGCGTTACGGGCTGCTACCGTCATACCACGGCTTTGAGCACTCATTTTTTCAGCAATACCCAAGCCAGCAGCGTCGTCACGGGCACTGTTAACACGCAGGCCTGAAGAAAGGCGCTGCAGCGAGGTTTTCAGGGACATCTGCGAACTGTCCAGATTGCGCTGAGCGTTCAGTGATGAGATGTTGGTGTTGATAACTTGTGCCATGATAATCTCCTGCTAACGTTAGATTCTGAGTTGATCCGCTAAAGATTTTCAGTGTTTTAGCGGGCTTCTACTACCTTCGTACATTCAGGCGTTTGGGTTTCCCGTCTGCCGTTGGATCATTTATCGACGCGACAAAAAGAAACTTGAGTGGTTTTCTGAGATTTATTGAGTAGGGTGTTGTTGTATTCAGCAGAAAGTCAGATGACTCACGATATCGATCCTTTTCAATTACCAGTGCTGTCTGTTTCAGACCGTCTTGACGAAGCGCGGGCCTTTTTTAGTGATGGCCGTTTGCAGGAGGCCGCTGCCCTTCTTGAGGCAATAGTCGAATCCAATCGCGGCTCTCCTGATTCTGCGCCGGCTTGGCTGTTGCTTGGGCGACTGGCCTTGACTATTCCCGATGTGTTTGCCGCGCTGGATTTTTTCGAGCAGGCGGGGATTCTCTTGCCTGACGATCCCGAGGTATTGCTTTGGTTGGGAGACGCACAGCGGCAGGGCGGGATGATTGATGCTGCGCAGACTTCTTTACGACGTGCCTTGAGCCTTTCTCCTGATGATGATTTGATTGTTGCTTGCAAACTCGCCAACAGCTATGTCGATTCAGGTGCGTTGTTTGAGGCCAGGGAATTATTATCGAACGCGCTTCTTAGTTTTCCGGCGGTTCCGGAGCTTTACCTTTTGCGGGGATTGACCTACCGGCAGATGGGAAGCACTCCGGAAGCCGAGGCTGACCTGCGGCTTTGCCTTGGTTTGGCGCCAGAGACCGCGGTTGCCCTGGCAACGCTTGGCGATATTTACTGGGAACAGCAAAAGTTTGATGAAGCAGCTGTCTTGGTTGAAAAGGCAGCTGAATTAGCCCCTGAGGATGTTGCAGTCTTGCGTGCTCAAGGCAATTTGTGTTTAGTCAGGAAGGACTGGAAGGCTGCTGCAGCTTTTTACCAGAAGGTACTCTCATGCTCTCCGGATGACGTGGTGGTCGCGCTTAATCGTGCAGCTGCGCTTGTCGAGATGGGAGATGCGCTGGGGGCGATTGATGCCCTTGAGGCCTGTCTTTCTGTCGGGGCAAGCGAGCAATGGGTCTATGAAATGACCGGGCTGATCTTTGCGCACCGTGGGCAGTGGCAGGTCGCAGTTGATAGCCTGGAAATGGCGATTGAAAAAGAACCAAAAAATATCAACGCCTGGAACACGTTGATTGTGGCGTACAACAAACTCGGCTTGATGGAAAAAGCGGAGCTGGCAGCAAAAAAAGCGCTGGAAATTAACCCGAGAAACGTTAGCGTATTGATCAATCTGGCAGGGTGCTATATCGATCTGGGGCGTCATGATGAAGGTGTCGCCACTTTTCAGCGTGCTCTTGAAGTTGATGCGAAGAATACGTCGGTTTATGCAGGTTTAATGTTCGGAATGTTGTTTTCGAGTCAACCTACCGGGCGGGATTTGCTGGCGATGGGGAGACGTTTCGAGCAGCATGTTGCGGCGCCCTTGTACAAAGCATATCAATTCTCCCTTCGAAATAAGGAAGTCGACCGGGTATTGCGGATCGGCTGGGTTTCCTCCGATTTGCGCGCTCATCCTGTCGGTGCTTTCGTTGCTCCGTTCTTTCCTGAGCTTGATCGGCAGAAGGTTGAAACCTGGGTCTATGATAATTGGCCGACAGAAGATGCCGTAACGGAAACGATCAAGCCTTTCGCAACAACATGGCGTAGCGTGCGCGGCTTGGGAGATAGCGCACTGGCTGAGTGTATCCGGGCAGATGAAATCGACATTCTGGTTGATCTAAACGGCCATACGGCAGGGCATCGCCTGGGGGTATTTGCCCGCAAGCCGGCGCCAATACAGGTTGAATGGTTGGGTTTTCCGGGCACTTCTGGAATGTCGGCAATCGACTATGTATTTGTGCCTAATGATGATTATTTGCTGCAAGCCGAATGGAGTTCAGAGAAACCGTGGGCTTTGCCGAATTGCTATGGTGTTCGCGGCAATATTCCTGAAGTGGCCGTGCGTGAGCGTTTACCATTTGACGATAACGGCTATTTTACGTTCGCGTGCATGAATCGTTACTCAAAAGTGAGCACTGCTGCGCTAGATTTATGGGCCGGGATTTTGCAGAAAACGGGCAATTCCAAACTGCTGTTGATTGGCCGTGGCGGCAGTGATGAGCAGACGCTAGCTGAATTGCGTAGTCGTTTCTCCGCCAAGGGGATCGAGTCTGATCGTTTGGTGATTCTTAACTCGCTGCCTGTTCTCGAGTATTTTGATACTTACAATCGGGCTGATGTTTGTCTTGATCCATTTCCCTTTAATGGCGGTACGACCGGGTTTGATTCGATCTGGATGGGTGTACCTTTCGTTACTTTGCGTGGAGATGCCTTACATTCGCGGGCGGGATCGAATATTCTCAAGTATGTGGGTTTGAGTGATCTGATTGCCGAGACTGAAGCCGAGTACGTTGAAAAAGCTGTCGCGCTTTTTCATGATCTGCCGGCATTGCGTCGTCATCGTGCGGGCTTGCGGCAACGCATGCAGGAAAGCCCGTTGCTGGATTGCGCGGGTTTTGCCAGAGGGCTTGAAGATGCATTCCGAAAAATGTGGGAACAATGGTGTTCGAATAAGGATGGCATGAAATGAGCGAACAGACTGTGATGCTGGAGGCCGGTGTCTCCTTTCATCGAAGAGGTGCGTTTGAAGAGGCGGGTTCCTGTTACCGCCGTGCGCTGGAGGTAGCGCCGGACTGCGATGAGGCCTGGCATTTGAGCGGTAGACTGGCGCTTGAAGTCGGCCTCTTTGGAGAGGCCGAGTCAATGGTCGAACGCGCGCTTGAGCTGGCTCCTGAAAACGCCGATTACGCATTAACGATGGGAACGATCCTGGCCAGTCAGAAGCAAATGGAGCCGGCACGGACGTGGTATCAAAAAGCACTGGAGCTTGATCCTTCGATGAGCGAGCCTTATCTGGGGGTCGCCAATACCTTTCTGGTTGAGCGACGATTTGAAGAAGCAAAGGCCATTGCTGATCCCTTGAGCCATTTGAATGATGCAGTTGGCGTTCAGGCGCAGGCGGTGGTGGGCGAATGCCTTTTTGAAACGGGTGATCTGGCGGCTGTCTTTGACTGGTGGAAAAACCGTGGTGCTGATTTGACCTCGGGTATGGCGCTTCATGTCGGATGCGGCCGGGCAACCTTGTCCAGCCTGCCGGCGGTGTTTCAGAACGGTAAATGGGGAGAGATCAGGCTTGACATCGATCCTGACGTCAATCCCGATATCATCGCGTCGGTTTCGGAAATGTCGCCGGTACAAAGCGAGAGCGCGCAGGCCGTGTATTCCTGCCATAACATCGAACATTTGTTTCACCACGAAGTGCCCGTCGCACTGAAGGAGTTTCATCGCGTGCTCACACCGGGCGGCGCCTTGATCATCAGGACGCCGGATCTGCAATCGGCTTGTGAAATGGTGGCGCAGGACCGGCTCTACGATACGGCTTACGTATCTCAAGCCGGCCCGATCGCACCGATTGACATGATCTACAGTTACCGGAAGTTTTTGCTTAATAACAATGTGTTCATGTTGCACAAAACGGGTTTTACCGCGACGACGTTACGCGCCAAATTGCTTGAGGCTGGCTTCAGGTTCGCATTTGTTCGGCGCACAACGTTTGAGCTTTATGCCGTGGCTTTGAAGGCCGTTTAGGCGCACGTTAATCACGCCCTGATCATCGGGCGTATTGGCTAGCTGGCCGTTTTCCCCGCAGGCTTGATCCACGTCAAAGCTGCGTCTCCGTGCCTGTCTTTTAATACCCCGACCGTCATTGAGAGTCTCGTTATGTTTCGTATTTCCCAGTATATGCAGGAAATTTCTGCGCCTACGCCGATGGCGCCGAAGCGTAATCCGCCGGCGCCGGTGGTGATCTGGAACCTTATCCGGCGCTGTAATCTGACTTGCAAACATTGCTATTCGATTTCTGCCGACAAGGATTTTCCGGGTGAATTGGCCACCGAAGAGATCTATGCCGTGATGGACGATCTCAAACGTTTTCGTGTACCAGTACTGATCCTTTCCGGCGGCGAGCCGTTGCTGCGCCCGGATATTTTTGACATTGCCAAGCGTGCCAAGGCAATGGGCTTCTATGTCGGGCTATCGTCTAACGGTACCCTGATTGATCAGGGCAATATCGACCAGATTGCTGAATGTGATTTCAATTACGTGGGTGTTTCACTCGACGGTATTCGTGAGACACACGACAAATTCCGCCGTATGGACGGCGCCTTCGAGGCCTCGCTGCGCGGCATCCGGCTATGTCGTGATCTTGGCCTGAAGATCGGCGTGCGCTTCACGATGACGCAGGATAACGCGCACGACCTGCCGGAACTCCTCAAACTGGTCGAGGATGAAGGTATTGACCGCTTCTACTTCTCGCACCTCAATTACGCCGGGCGTGGCAACAAGAACCGCAAGGACGACGCGCAGCACAAACTGACGCGCTGGGCGATGGACTTGTTGTTTGATACTTGTTGGGAGTACGAGCAGCGCGGCTTGCACAAGGAGTTCACGACGGGCAATAACGATGCTGATGGCGTTTATTTCCTCTACTGGGTGCGCAAGAACTTCCCCGGCAGCGCCGAGCATGTCCAAGCCAAGCTACGGCAGTGGGGCGGCAACTCTTCCGGTATTAACGTTGCCAATATTGATAATCTCGGCAACGTACATCCAGACACGATGTGGTGGCATCACACGTTGGGCAATGTGCGACAGCGGAATTTCTCGGATATCTGGATGGATACCTCTGACCCGTTGCTTGCCGGCTTGAAACAATACCCACGCACGGTTTCCGGGCGCTGCGGTGAGTGCATTCATTTCGACATCTGCAATGGTAATACCCGTGTTCGTGCGCAGCAGATGACGGGTGATGCATGGGCCGAGGACCCGGGCTGTTATCTGGACGACGACGAAATCGGTGTTGCACCGGGCCGGGAGCGCCTGAAGGTGAGCCCGTACATCAAAGTGAGAAGTGTCTGATGCGTCGGCAGCTTTGGATTTTTGCCCATTTTCTGGCGATTCTTCTGATGGGGCTGGCCTCATTTGTCGAGGCAGCAGAAGTGGTGGAGGGCGCGGCGCTTTTTAAGACGCATTGCGCCAGTTGTCACGGGGAGAATCGACTCGGGGGCGTCGGTCCGGCGCTGCTTCCCGAAAACTTGGAGCGTTTGCGCAAGCCCGAAGCCCTCAAGGTCATTCTTGAAGGGCGCGTTGCGTCACAGATGCTTGGCTTTGGCGATAAGTTGAGTGTTGCAGAAGCACAGCAACTCGTCGACTTCATTTACACGCCGGTGTTACCCGCACCGGTTTGGGCTGAAGCCGAGATTCGTCACTCCCATATTGTCGATGCAGAAGCCCTGACGCTGCCAGCCAAGCCTGGTACTGGGCTGAAAGGTGCCGATCCGCTCAATCTTTTCATCGTTGTTGAAACCGGCGACCACCATGTGTCTGTCCTCGATGGCGATAAGCTGGAGCGGATCTATCGTTTCCCCAGCCGTTATGCGCTACATGGCGGGCCGAAATTTTCCCCGGATGGTCGCTTCGTGTATTTTGCTTCGCGCGATGGCTGGATCACCAAGTTCGATATCTACAATCTTCGGGTCGTTGCCGAGATTCGCGCTGGATTGAACACGCGCAATGCTGCCGTCTCGGGGGATGGTAAATGGGTGATGGTCGGCAACTATCTGCCCCATAGCCTTGTGCTGCTTGACGCAAAAGATCTCAGTCTGGTTAAGGTCATCCCCACCCTCAATGCTGCGGGTACCAAGACTTCGCGCGTCTCAGCCGTCTACGACGCTGCGCCGCGCAAGAGTTTTGTCGCTGCGCTGAAAGACGTACCGGAAGCCTGGGAAATCAGCTACGACCCTGAAGCTGAGCCGGTCGCCGAGGGATTGGTGCATGACTTTCAGTACAAGGAAGGCGAGTTCAAGCCGGGCATGTTTTATCCACGCCGGACGCTACTAAAGGATCATCTTGACGACTTCTTTTTCACCCAGAGCTATGGCGAAATTCTTGGCTCGTCGCGCACGGCGACCAAAGGGCAGGTCATCTTCCTCGACGGGCGCAAGAAGATAGCAGACCTCGATATGCCCGGCATGCCGCATCTCGGCTCCGGGATTACCTGGCAGTGGAAAGATCCGCAGGGCAAGATGCGCATGGTGATGGCCTCGCCTAATCTCAACGAGGGGCTGGTCAGCGTGATTGATCTTGAGACTTACGAAAACATCAAACAGATCAAGACGCTGGGGCCTGGTTTTTTCATGCGCAGTCATGAAAACAGCCGCTACGCCTTTACCGACTCGATGATGAGCAAGGCGCACAAGAACGTGTTGCAGGTCATCGACAAGCAGACGCTTGAGGTCGTGCACGAATTCAAGGCAGCGCCAGGGCAAACGCTGGCGCACGTTGAATTTACCCGAGATGGCCGTTACGCGCTGGCCAGCCTTTGGGAGATGGATGGCGCGCTGGTTGTGATTGATACAAAAACGCTGAAGGAAATAAAACGTATCCCCGCCAGGAAGCCGGTCGGCAAGTACAACATCTGGAACAAAATTACACGCTCAGAGGGTACCTCCCACTAAAACGGGGTACTTTCATGGCACGCATCGTTTTGCTCAACAAGCCTTATGGTTTCCTCAGCCAGTTCACCCCGGAGGGGCGCTGGCGTGGGTTGGCCGACCTGCTGACCATGCCTGGCGTCTACGTTGCTGGCCGGCTGGATGCCGACAGCGAAGGGCTGTTGCTGCTCACCGACGACGGCGGCTTGCAGGCGAAGATTGCCGAGCCGCGCTACAAACTGCCGAAAACCTATTGGGTGCAAGTGGACGGCGAGCCGACCGACGCAGCGTTGGAAGCGCTGCGTAGCGGCGTGCGTTATGCTGATTTCACGACCCGGCCTTGTCGCGTCCGGCGCCTCGAAGACTTGGATGTGGCGGGCTTGTGGCCACGTGATCCACCGATCCGTGTTCGTAAGGCACAGCCGACCTCCTGGATCGAAATTCAGCTCACCGAGGGGAAGAACCGGCAAGTGCGGCGCATGACAGCTTACGTTGGTTTTCCCACCTTACGTTTGATTCGTTATGCTATCGGCGCTGCGACGGTCAATGGCATTGCTCCCGGTGAATGGCGCTTGATTTCTGGCAGTTATGCCGATCTGGCGCCAATGCCTCAACAGTAAAAAGGGATTCAAAATGAACAAACTTTTATCGCGGCTGATCGTGCTGATTTTTTCGTTCGCCATGACGGGCAGTGCTTTCGCAATTCCCAAGGCGGCTGAAGATGCGTCTGCATCGGTAACGTCAGGTGCGGATGCGCCAAAGCCCAGAAAAACGAAGGCGACAAACAGCAACCCTGTGGAAAAGAAATCCGCGCACAAGGCGAAGCGCCACCCTAAAAACAAGCACGGCAAAGCGCGCTGATGACTGAAAAAACTATAAAAGAATCCGCTATCCGGAAGCGCCGGTTGATTCATGGCTATTTTGCGCTGGTCGCCATGTTGCTGGCCGGTACGAGTGGTGCTGACATGCCGCGCATGGATCTCACCGCCGGCTTTTACCGGATCGATGCCGAAGTGGCTGCCGATCAGGTTAATCGAATGCAGGGTTTGATGCAGCGGCGTGCGATGGGCGCTAATCAAGGCATGTTGTTCGTTTTTCCCCAGGCGACGCGCCACTGCATGTGGATGCGCAATACTTTTTTACCGCTTTCGGTGGCTTTTCTCGATGATGAAGGCCGCATCCTGAATGTTGAAGACATGCAGCCGCAGACCGAAGACCATCATTGTGCAGCCGGCCCGG
>CAJBIL010000303.1 GCA_903953145.1 uncultured beta proteobacterium | reverse complement strand
TTGATTTTTCCAATAACGACGTGTTGCACGGCATGATCCTTCGCGGCTGCGGGAGAGTGACAGGCGCTTACTAACCGGTAAGCACTGTATAGGATACACAAATGACTGAAAAATCGCTGCCGCTTGTTTTGGGCGCTCGCACAGTCGCCCGCAGTCCGGCTCAATACTCTGGGTACAATAACGCCCGATATTCAAACAACCAACCCGAGGATGACCGCTGTGAGCCAACTACTGCCTGCTGTCGAGATCGAAACTGGAAGCGGCGATCAGCCCGAATGCGCCGTGATCTGGCTGCATGGCCTGGGTGCCGACGGCCACGATTTCGAGCCGATTGTTGATGAGCTTGATCTTGATGATCTGCCGCCGATCCGCTTTGTTTTCCCGCATGCCCCGACGCGGCCGGTAACGATCAACGGCGGCTATGTGATGCGCGCCTGGTACGACATTGTGTCGCCGGATTTCTCGCAACGGCGCGAGGATGCACAAGGCGTGCACGAGTCAGCGCAGCAGATCGAAGCCCTGATTGCCCGCGAGAACGCGCGCGGCATCCCGGATCAACGCATCGTCCTCGCCGGCTTCTCGCAGGGTGGCGCCATCGCCCTGCATAGCGGCCTGCGCCACAAGCAGCGGCTGGCCGGCATTCTCGCGCTGTCGACCTACGTACCGCTGGCCGATACGCTGGCCGCAGAAGCGCATACCGCCAACCGTGATGTGCCGATTTTCATGGCGCATGGCCACGGCGATACCGTCATCCCCTACGACTTTGCGCAGCGCTCCTGCGCGTTGCTGCAAGCGCAAGGCTACCCGCTGCAATGGCATCCGTATTTTTGCGAACACACCATCGCCATGGAAGAAATTCGCGACATCGACATGTGGCTGCACAAGGTGCTGGCACCCAACGCCTGAAGCTGACATGCCGATCCTGAAATACCTCACCGGCTACCCCGAGGATGTAAAGGCACAGGTTCGCCAGCTCATCGCGCAGGATCAACTCGGTGAGATGCTGCGCCGAAAGTACCCGGCGTCGCATGATGTGCGAACCGACAAGGCGCTCTACGACTACACCTTTGCGTTGAAGAACCGCTTCCTGCGCAAAGCCGAGCCGCTCTCCAAGGTGCTGTTCGACAACAACCTGCAACTCATCCGTAACGCCCTCGGAACGCACAGTACCGTGCCGCGTGCGCAGGGCAGCAAGATCAAATCAAAGCGTGAAATCCGCATCGCCAGCTTGTTCAAAGAAGCGCCGCCCGAATTCCTCAAAATGATTGTTGTGCACGAATTGGCGCACCTCAAAGAGCGCGAGCACAACCGAGCCTTCTACCAGCTTTGCACGCACATGGCGCCGGATTACCACCAGCTTGAGTTTGATCTGCGGCTTTATCTCACGCAGCGGCTTTGTGAGAATCCTGACTCTCACGCAGCAGCTTTGTGAAAATTCCGATGGCAGCAATTTGATTGACATGGGGGAGGGCGCCGGCTAGGGTCATATATATGGGAAATTTCGCAGACATCGACATGGTCACCGCCAACGCGGCACGCGCCTTCATTGCAAAGGTGGCACGCCACTATGATCTGGCGGGCGCCATTCTCTTCGGCAGTCGGGCGCGTAACGCCTATCGGCCGGATAGCGACGCGGATGTGGCCGTTCTCCTGCATGGACATCCCGGCAAATTTATTTCGACAAAGCTCGCCATGGCCGATCTCGCTTATGACGTGCTTCTGGATACGGGGATTCGTATCCAGCCACTGCCGATCTGGGAGGAAGAGTGGGCGCATCCCGAGTCTTATTCCAATCCTCGTCTGCTGCACAACATTGAGCGTGAGGGAATTCGTTTATGAAAGCGCGTTTATGAAGGTGCAACAACTGCTGGCTAAAGCGACACAGGCAGCCGCTTCGGCGAAGGTGTTACTCGATACCGGCGACGCCGATGGTGCATGCAATCGGGCTTACTACGCGATGTTTGATGCAGCACGCGCAGCCTTGCTGGCATCTGGTGCGCCAGTCGAGCCTGAGATTGCAAGAACGCACAATGGTTTGATTTCAGCCTTCAGCCTGCACCTCGTCAAAACGGGGCGAGTACCGGTGGCGCTTGGCAAGGCGCTTAACAGAGCGGAGGAGCTTCGCCTGCTAGCTGACTACAAGGGCGACCCGGTCGACGATGAAAATGCAGGCTGGGCGGTGTTGCAGGCGCAAGTCTTCGTCGAAGCGATGCAGATTACTTTTATGGCTTCGCGCCCATAGACAGGTCGTTCCAAACCGGCATTTTTGTCAGAAATTCGATCGCCATTTCTAGCGCGCCACGCGCCCCCTGCCCGAACAAGTCGCCGCCGTCGTCCGCCTCATCGCCGCCCGCTTCACCGGCAAAGGCCCATGGAAAAAACGCCTGCCGCAAATCATCGACACGCTGGAAGCGCTGGGGCGTGTGCGGCGGCAGGGCGATTTGCTGAGTGCAACCGATTGATTGCGAATTGTGACGAATACTGACTAAACTCAAACAATATTTGATCGGAGTTTTTCGCTATGAACATCAAGTATTTTCAGGATACCGATACGCTTTATATCGAGTTCCGCAAGGGTGAGATCAGCGAAACGCGCGATCTCGATGAAAACGCGCTGCT
>CAJBIL010000302.1 GCA_903953145.1 uncultured beta proteobacterium | reverse complement strand
GGGGCTGTTGCCCGATGGCCGGGAGCGGCTGCCCGGCGAAAGTGTTGCGCCATCGCACCTGCTCAAATCCCCCATGGTGCTGGAGTTTCTGGGGCTGCCCGATGCGCATGAACTTCATGAAAGCAAACTTGAACAGGCCATTATCGACAACCTGCAAAATTTTTTGCTGGAACTCGGCAAGGGGTTTTCGTTTGTTGCCCGGCAAAAACACATTCGCTTCGGTGACGACGATTTTTATGTTGATCTGGTTTTCTACAACTACATCCTGAAGTGTTTTCTGTTGCTGGATCTGAAAATGGGCAAACTGACGCACGCCGATGTCGGGCAGATGGATGGCTATGTCAGGCTCTACGAAGACCAGTTCAAAATCCCCGGCGATAACCCCACCATCGGCCTGCTGCTATGCTCGGACAAAAGTGAGGCGGTGGCCAAATACTCGATCCTGAACGAGAACAAACAGATTTTTGCCTCGAAATATCTGCCGAATCTGCCGACAGAAGAGCAACTCCGGCGGGAGGTCGAGCGGGAGCGATATTTGATTGAGTCGGCGCTGGAGGATCGTGCCGGTGAGTGAGGCACTGATTCTGCCGCTGGAAAAGCTTTATACGGAAGACCCCTTGTGGCACGAAAAAATCGGGGGTATTCATGCCCTGCTGGAGCGCGTCAAGATCAGCGAGGCGCAGCACGGCGATGTGCTGCAACTACGCAAGCAAGGCCGCATTCTTTCGATTCACGCCTCCACCGCCATTGAGGGTAACCGGCTCACTTTGGGGCAGGTGACCGATGTGATTAACGGCAAGCCCGTCTGGGGGCCACCCAAGGACATCAAGGAAGTACAAAACGCTTGGCACGCCTATAACGAAATGCCCCGGTATGTGCCGTGGTCGGTAGAGCACTTGCTACAAGCCCACGCGCACTTGACTACGGAACTGATCGGGGAATCCGGCCAGTTCCGCACGGTGGGCGTTGCTGTAGTGAGCAGCGAAGGCACGTTACTACATCGGGGCGCGCCAACAGCGCAGGTTCCGGCGCTCGTCGACCAGTTGCTGGACTGGGGAAAGACCAGCGTAGCGCACCCGCTCATCAAGAGTTCCGCCGTCCATTACCTGCTGGAATACATCCACCCTTTCCGTGACGGCAACGGCAGAATCGGGCGGCTGTGGCAGTCGCTGATTCTTTCCCAGTGGAATCCGCTGTTCGCCTGGATGCCAGTCGAAACCTTGGTGCACCACAATCAGGCGCTGTACTACAAGGCGCTGCAAGATTCGCATACGGGCGCGGTGGATTGCCGTCCGTTCATCAGTTTCATGCTCGATGCGATTGGAAATTCGCTCTACAAGTACATCGATGTGGCGACGGTGAGCGTCGTCGATGTCCCTGTAAATGTCCCTGTAAATGTCCCTGTAAATGAAATCTCGAACAAAATTTTGATGCTGGTGCGCGCCAATCCCAATGCGACAGCGCAGAAGATGGCTCTCGCGCTGGGCGTGTCTGACAAGACCATCAAGCGCCATCTCAAATCGCTCCGTGAACAGGGGCGGATCATGCGCGTCGGTTCCGACAAAACCGGCCATTGGGAAATTATCGAGAAAGCGTCATGAGCAAACCCGGCATTGAAGAAATCCTTCCGCCCAAACCGGAAGCCCGGCCACGCATCTACGCTTATTCGATTGACGACACGGCGCACAAGGGGCTGCTCAAGGTCGGCCAGACCACGCGCGACGTGAAGCAGCGCATTGCCGAGCAGGTCAGAACGGCAGCAATCAAAAATTATCGGATCGAACTCGATGCGTCTGCCGCGCGCGACGACGGTAGTATTTTCAGCGACCACGAGGTGCGTGCGGCGCTGGTCAAAAAAGGCGTCGAGAATGTCACGCTGGAATGGATGCGCTGCACGCTCAAAGACGTGAAAACCACCCTCGCCGAACTGCGTACCGGGCAACGGTTCACAGGTTCACACCACGAAACCTTCCCGATGCGCCGCGAGCAAGCCGAGGCCGTGGACAAGACTTTCGACTACTACCACTCGATCTGGGCAGAAGACAAAAACGCCGCGCCGCGCTTTCTTTGGAACGCAAAAATGCGGTTCGGCAAGACCTTTACCGCCTACCAGTTGGCCAAAAAGCTGGCTGCACGCCGCGTGCTGGTGCTCACCTTCAAGCCGGCTGTCGAGGATGCGTGGCAGTCCGACCTTGAGAACCACGTCGACTTTGATGGCTGGCAGTATCTTTCGCGTTCGTCCGGTAGCGACCCGACGCAGATCGACCGCAAGGTGCCGGTGGTTTGTTTCGGTTCCTTTCAGGACTTGCTCGGCCGTGACTCGGCGGGGAACATCAAGCCCAATAACGAGTGGATACACACCCAGAATTGGGATCTCGTGGTGTTCGACGAATACCACTTCGGGGCGTGGCGCGACACGGCGAAAGAACTGTTCGAGGGCGAGGAAGGTGTCGTCGCAAAGAAGGAAGCCAAACTCGAATACGCCGCCGGGCTGGAGCACCTGAACGAAGACCTCGCCGTGCTCTCGGAGCAGGAGACCGAATTTCTGCCCATTACCACCAAGGCTTATTTGTATCTTTCCGGCACGCCGTTCAAGGCGCTGGCAACCGGCGAGTTTATCGAGGAACAGATTTTCAACTGGACGTATACCGACGAGCAGCGCGCCAAGGAGGCGTTCACCGTCCAGCATCCGGGGCAACGCAACCCTTACGGTGCGCTGCCGCAGATGCGGCTGCTGACCTATCAAATGCCCGATGAACTGCTGGCGATTGCCAGTGGTGGCGAGTTTGACGAGTTTGATCTCAATGCGTTCTTCGAGGCCTCGGGTTCTGGTCAATCGGCGCAGTTCAAGCACAAGAGCGATGTGCAAAAGTGGCTGGACATCATTCGTGGCGGCTACGCGGCCAAGTCAGTCGAGCATCTGAAGACGGGAACGCGGCCGCCGTTTCCGTATTCCGATGTGCGTCTGCTGCCTTACCTGCAACATTCATTCTGGTTCCTGCCCAATGTCGCGGCATGCCATGCCATGGCGAACCTGCTGGCCGAAAAGCACAATGTTTTCTGGCATGACTACACCGTAGCCGTCGCTGCGGGTGCTGCGGCGGGCATCGGGTTGGAGGCGTTGCCGCCCGTGCGCAAGGTCATCGGCAGTGGCTTTGATACCAAGACCATCACGCTTTCGTGCGGCAAGCTCACGACCGGCGTGACTGTGGCGCAGTGGTCGTCCATCTTGATGCTGCGTAATCTCAAATCGCCCGAAACCTATTTTCAGGCCGCGTTTCGCGTGCAGTCGCCATGGTCGATCAAAAACCCCAATGGCGACAACCCGAACGAGGAGGAGATTCTCAAACCCGTCTGTTTCGTGTTCGACTTTGCGCCCACGCGTGCCCTGCGGCAACTTTCGGAATACGGCATCGGTTTGTCGCCCAACGAATCAAACCCGGAGAACGCGGTCAGGGAACTGGTGTCGTTTCTGCCGGTACTGGCCTACGACGGTGCGAACATGACGCAGATCGATGCCGGCGGCATTCTCGACATTGCCATGGCAGGCACATCGGCCACGCTGCTGGCGCGCAAGTGGGAATCTGCCTTGCTGGTGAATGTGGACAACGACACCCTGCGCCGTGTGCTGGATAACCCCGAAGCCATGGATGCGGTCGGACGCATCGAAGGCTGGCGTGCGCTGGGTGACAAGGTTATCGAGACGATCATCAACAAGAGCGAAAGGGTTAAGGAACTCAAAAACAAGGCCAAGGAGGGCGCGCTCACGGCAAAGGAGAAAAAGGAACTCTCCGACGAAGAGAAGGAATACAAATCTAAACGCAAGCTGGTTCAGGAAAAGCTCATCAAGTTCGCCACGCGTATTCCGGCGTTTATGTACCTCACCGACTTTCGCGAGAATACGTTGCAGGATGTCATCACCAAACTCGAACCCGACTTGTTTTTGACGGTCACCGGCTTGACGGTCAAGGATTTCCACCTGCTCGTCCGCCTCAAGGTGTTCAACACCGAGCAGATGAACCAGGCTGTTTTCGCCTTTCGGCGTTATGAGGATGCGTCGTTACGCTATACGGGCATTGAGAGCCATCACGGCTTGTCGCACTATGGGCTTTACGACACGGTGGTGGCGAAGGATTGAGAGGGCGGTTATCCTGTCGCCCGACGAATGGGTAGCACAATGATTTTCCCGGCGAGATGTCCGTTGTCACCGCGTTGTTAGCCTGTATTGGGCGTGTGTTTGGCGTGTCCTCAGCGTCGACTTTTTGCAGTTTTCAAACGTAAAGGAATCAATATGGGTTTGCTCGATCAGGTTATGGGTGCCGCAGCAGGTTTGTCCGGCCAGCAAGGGGGTGGTAACGAAGCCGTGTTGGGCGCAATTATGCAGTTGGTGAATAACCCGCAGGCGGGCGGCCTTTCCGGGTTGATCCAATCTTTTCAGAACGGTGGGCTGGGCGAGATTGCCAAGTCATGGGTATCGACCGGACAAAATCTGCCGATTTCGGCCGAGCAAATTCAAAGCGTGCTCGGCAACGATCAGGTGCGCAGCATTGCGGGCAGCCTGGGTCTCGATGCGGAT
>CAJBIL010000301.1 GCA_903953145.1 uncultured beta proteobacterium | reverse complement strand
GTGACGATCGCCGCCGGGATGCCGAACACGTCGGAGAAGTCGCCATCGACGTCGAGGCCCGGGGTGATGACGGTGGCCTTGATCGGGTCGAGCATGTTGAAGCCTTCGGCCAGCATGCCGAAGCCATGCCAGCGCTCACCCGGCTTGAGCATCCAAGCTTCGCGCTCCTCGATGCCTTCTTCCGAAAGATCGTCCGGCCCCCAGACCTTGAACCACCAGTCGGCGCCCCATTCTTCATCGACCTTGCGCATGGCACGGCGAAAATCAAGCGCCTCGGCAATCGACTCTTCAACCAGCGCGGTGCCGGCCGGTGCTTCCATCATCGCTGCTGCGACGTCGCACGAGGCGATGATCGCGTACTGCGGCGAGGTTGAGGTGTGCATCAAATAAGCCTCGTTGAAAATATCGCGGTCGAGTTCGCGGCCTTCGGAGTTCTGCACGAGGATCTGCGACGCCTGCGACAAACCAGCCAGCAATTTATGCGTTGATTGCGTCGAGAAGATCATCGACTCCTTGCAACGCGGACGGTCGGCGCCAATCGCGTGGTAATCGCCGTAGAAATCGTGGAAGGCGGCATGCGGCAGCCAGGCTTCGTCGAAATGCAGCGTATCAATCTTGCCGTCGAGCAACTCCTTGATTTCCTCAACGTTATAAAGAATACCGTCGTAGGTGCTCTGCGTAATGGTCAGCACGCGCGGCTTGGCTTTCACATCGCGGGCAAAGGGATGGGCAGCAATCTTCTTCTGGATGTTTTCCCAGAGGAATTCCTCTTTCGGGATCGGGCCGATAATGCCGTAGTGGTTGCGCGTCGGCATCAGGAACACCGGCACGGCGCCGGTCATGATGATCGAATGCAGCACTGATTTATGGCAGTTGCGATCCACCACCACGATGTCGCCCGGCGCGACGGTCGAGTGCCAGACGATCTTGTTCGACGTTGACGTGCCGTTGGTGACGAAATAGAGGTGATCGGCGTTGAAGATGCGCGCCGCGTTGCGCTCGGAGGCAGCAACCGGGCCGGTGTGATCAAGCAGCTGGCCGAGTTCCTCAACCGCATTGCAGACGTCGGCGCGCAGCATGTTCTCACCAAAAAACTGGTGGAACATCTGCCCGACCGGGCTCTTCAGGAAGGCGACGCCGCCCGAATGGCCGGGGCAGTGCCACGAATACGAGCCGTCCGAGGCGTAATGCGTCAACGCGCGGAAGAAGGGCGGCGGTACGCTCTTCAGGTAGGTCTTCGCCTCGCGCACAACGTAGCGGCCGATGAACTCGGGCGTGTCCTCGAACATGTGGATGAAGCCGTGCAGCTCGCGCAGCACGTCGTTCGGGATGTGGCGCGAGGTGCGCGTCTCGCCGTACAGGAAGATCGGAATATCCTCGTTGCGGCAGCGGATTTCCTTCACGAAGGCACGTAATTCAGCAATCGTTTTGTCCGCTTCATCGATGCTGAACTCCTCATCGTCAATCGACAGAATGAACGCCGAAGCACGGCTCTGCTGCTGCGCAAATGAGGTCAGGTCGCCATAACTGGTAACGCCCAGCACCTCCATGCCCTCCTTCTCAATCGCCTCGGTAAGCGCACGAATGCCAAGCCCGCTGGCGTTCTCCGAACGGAAGTCTTCGTCGATGATGATGACGGGAAAATGGAAGCGCATGATTGAACCTGCAATAGTGGTTAACCGCCTTTAACACAGAGGACACGGAGATACAGAGAACACGGAGAAAACCATTTCGATGGTTCTCTGTGCGCTCTGTGTCTGCGCGAAGCCTGGCCTTGGGCCACGGTGATCTCTGTGTCGAAAGAGGTCAGATTTTTGGAAGGGTAACGCCGGTCTGCCCCTGGTACTTGCCGCCACGATCCTTGTACGAGGTTTCGCATTCTTCGTCGGACTCAAAGAAGAGCACTTGTGCAATGCCTTCGTTGGCGTAGATCTTGGCGGGTAGCGGCGTGGTGTTCGAGAACTCGAGCGTCACGTAGCCTTCCCACTCGGGTTCAAACGGCGTGACGTTGACGATGATGCCGCAGCGCGCATAGGTGCTTTTGCCGAGACAAACAGTCAGCACACTGCGTGGGATGCGGAAGTATTCGACGGTGCGTGCCAGTGCGAACGAGTTCGGCGGGATGATGCAGAAATCGTTATTTACCTCGACGAATGAATTCGGGTCGAAGTTTTTCGGATCAACAATCGTTGAGTTGATGTTGGTGAACAGCTTGAATTCGTTCGAGCAGCGAATATCGTAGCCATAGCTCGACGTGCCGTAGGAAACGATTTTCCGGCCATCGATTTCGCGCACCTGATTCGGCTCGAAAGGATCGATCATGCCGTGCTGCTCCGCCATGCGGCGGATCCACTTATCAGATTTGATGGACATTGCTGGTCACCCGGAGAGCGTTAAATAAAGGCGAGCATTTTAACGCGAAAGTCGTGTCAACAATGTTTCAGCCCTGACCGTCGCGACAAGCACTCAGAACGGCTGTGCGATTATCCGACGGTAAAACAAAACAGGGCTGCAAGGCGCATGGATAGGCGATCTAGCTCAAGCACCTCTGAAGACCCGCGCCAACATTGGGCCACAGAGGCACCACCTTGCAAAAGCCCGAATCCATTACCTCACAGCCAGATGCTCAAGTATTTTGCACCACGATACTTGGGAACTTGTTGCTCATATCCTTGGCGCGCTCAGCCACTTTGACGGCCAGACGCCGGGCAATCGTCCGGTAGATATCTGCCGCACGTGACTCCGGCGCGCCAACCACGGTCGGCTTGCCGGCGTCGGCCAGTTCGCGGATCGACAACTCCAGCGGCAACGAGCCGAGCAGCTCCATGTCGTAATCCTTGCACATCTGCTCGCCACCACCGTGGCCGAAAATGTGCTCTTCGTTACCGCATTTCGAGCAAATATGAATGCTCATGTTTTCGATGATGCCGAGAATCGGAATCCCGACTTTCTCAAACATCTTCAAGCCCTTGCGCGCATCGATCAGGGCGATATCCTGCGGCGTGGTAACGATCACGGCGCCGGTCACCGGCACCTTCTGCGCCAGCGTCAACTGCGTATCGCCGGTACCTGGCGGCATATCAACGACCAGATAGTCGAGGTCACGCCAGGCCGTCTGGTTAAGCAATTGCTCCAGCGCCTGCGTCACCATCGGGCCACGCCAGACCATCGGCGAATCAACGTCAATCATGAAACCAATCGACATCGCCTGCAAACCATAAGCCTCCAGCGGCTCCATCGAATTGCCATCCGTCGACTGCGGTTGCTGGCCAGTCAGACCAAGCATCTGCGGTTGCGAAGGGCCATAAATATCGGCGTCGAGCAGGCCAACGGTGGCGCCTTCCTGTGCCAGCGCCAGCGCCAGATTGACCGCTGTCGTACTCTTGCCGACACCGCCTTTGCCAGAAGCTACGGCAATAATATTTTTGACGCCGGGCATTGGCTTCAAGCCACGCTGCACGGTGTGCGAAAGAATGTTGACCATCACGTTGGCGCTGATGTTGCCGATCCCCGGGATCGTCCTGAGTTGCGCAATGACTGCACGGCGAATGCCGTCGATCTGCGTCTTGGCCGGATAACCCAACTCAATGTCGAGGGAAACGTCATCACCCTCGATCTTGATATTTTTTGCCGAGCGACCGGAAACGTAATCTTTTGCCGTATTAGGATCGATCAACGCTGCCAACGCCGCCTTTACAACCTCTATCGTCACCGCCATTTGTTGCTCCTTGAAAGATACCCGAGTAATTCACTCCAGTTTAACTGAAAACCCGGCTGACCGCACTTTGCTAGAATGCAAACTTCGCCGCAAGTGCAAACGCCCTACGACTGCTTCCATGACCCGCAAGATTCTCGTTACCTCCGCCCTGCCCTACGCCAACGGCGCCATCCACCTCGGCCATCTGGTCGAATACATCCAGACCGACATCTGGGTGCGTTTCCAGAAAATGCGCGGTAATGAATGTTGGTACGTCTGCGCCGACGACACGCACGGCACGCCGATCATGCTGCGTGCAGAGAAGGACGGCATCACGCCCGAAGCGCTGATCGACCGCGTGCATGGCGAGCATTCACGCGATTTCGCTGGTTTCCATGTCGCCTTCGATAATTTCTACACCACGCACTCGCAGGAGACGCGCGATTGCGCCAACCTGATCTACGCCCGCTTGCAAGCTGCCGGCCTGATCGAAAAACGCACCATCGAACAGTATTACGACCCGGTCAAGCAGATGTTTCTGCCCGACCGCTTCATCAAGGGCGAATGCCCGAAGTGCCACGCCAAGGATCAGTACGGCGACAACTGCGAAAGCTGCGGCGCGGCTTACACGCCGAACGACCTGATCGAGCCGTATTCGGCCGTCTCCGGCGCGAAGCCTGAACTGCGTCAATCCGAACACTACTTCTTCAAGCTCTCCGATGCGCGCTGCCAGCAATTTTTGCGCCGCTGGACGCAGGGCGAGAGTCGTCTGCAAACCGAAGCCGCCAACAAACTACAGGAATGGCTCGGCGCTGACGGCGAAAACAACCTGACCGACTGGGACATCTCACGCGACGCGCCGTATTTTGGCTTCGAGATTCCCGATGCACCGGGCAAATATTTTTACGTCTGGCTCGATGCGCCGATTGGCTACATGGGTTCGTTCAAAAATCTGTGCGCCAAAAAAGGCCTCGATTTTGACGAGTTTTGGCGTCCCAACTCGCAGACCGAGCTCTATCACTTTATCGGCAAAGACATCCTCTACTTCCACGCGCTGTTCTGGCCGGCAGAGCTTGAACACGCGGGCTTTCGCACACCGACCAAGGTCTTCGCACACGGCTTCCTGACCGTCGACGGCGCCAAGATGTCGAAGTCGCGCGGCACCTTCATCACCGCCGAGTCCTACCTGCAACAAGGGCTCAACCCGGAATGGCTGCGCTACTACTACGCGGCCAAGCTCTCCAACACGATGGAAGATCTCGACCTCAACCTTGATGACTTCATTGCGCGCGTCAATTCCGATCTGGTCGGCAAGTTCGTCAACATCGCCAGCCGCTCGGCCGGCTTTATCGTCAAACGCTTCGCCGGCCAATTGACCACTTGTGATGAATCACTACCCGCCTTTGTCGCGATCCGCGAACGCAGCGCTGGCATCGCGGAGTTGTTTGAAGGTCGTGAATTTGGCAAGGCGATCCGTGAAATCATGGCGCTGACCGATCTCGCCAACCAGTACGTTGATAGCGTAAAACCTTGGGAACTGGCCAAGCAGGAAGGCCGCGAGGGGGACCTGCACGCCGCCTGCACCAACGCGCTCAACCTCTTCCGCCAGCTCGCTATCCTGCTCAAACCGGTGTTGCCGGCACTGGTTGCCAAGGTTGAAGGCTTCCTCAATGTCGCGCCTTTTGTCTGGAGCGACGCAGGCACTACGCTGGCCGCCGGCCATGCGATCAACACCTACGAGCACCTGATGACCCGTATCGACAAGAAACAGATGGACGCGCTGGTTGAAGCCAACCGCGACTCGCTGGCACCGACCCCGCAACCCGCCCCGCAAAAGCATGCAGAAAAGCAGGAGAAGGCGGCCGCCGATGCGGTGGCGCAAGCCGCCGATGCGGGCGCGCATATCGCCATCGACGATTTCATGAAGGTCGACCTGCGCATCGCGCGCATTGCCGAAGCCTCGCACGTTGACGGCGCCGACAAGCTGGTGCGCCTCGTGCTGGACATCGGCCCGCTCGGTACGCGGCAGGTTTTCGCCGGCATCAAGGCCGCCTACGACCCGGCGCAACTGGTCGGCCGGCTGACGATGATGGTGGCTAACCTCGCGCCACGCAAAATGAAGTTTGGCATGAGCGAGGGCATGGTGCTCGCCGCCTCAGACCCGGAAAGCCAGACCC
>CAJBIL010000300.1 GCA_903953145.1 uncultured beta proteobacterium | reverse complement strand
GCCGTCGGGGTGAACCCCGACCTACACCCAACATGCGGGTGAGCACCGATGACTGACTACGCCGCCTTATTCACCAGCAAGACGCCTGTGGCGCAGGCGCCGGCGACGCATTTAACGCCCTCGCGTTACCGGCTGCTGTTTGTTGATGACGAGCCGGGGATCGTGAAAGCGCTGGCGCGTGTTTTCCGGCAGGAGAACTACGAAATTGTCACGGCTGCCAACGGCGCAGAGGGCTTGCAACGGATTAACGAGGCTACAACGCATCTGGTGATTAGCGATTTCATGATGCCGGTGATGAACGGGGCCGATTTTCTGCGGGAAGTGAAGCAGCGTTCGCCGGAAACGATCCGCATTATGCTCACCGGCCATGCGGATACCAACGCGGTGATGGGCGCGGTTAACGAGGGCGCAGTCTATAAATTCATTCTCAAACCGTGGAACGACGATGACCTGCGCATCACGGTATCACTGGCGCTTGAGCAATCAGACTTGATCGCGCGTAACCGCGTGCTGCGCAGTGAAAACGAGAAGAAGTCGAAGGAAATTGCGGCGCTCTCCAAGCTCGCCGCGACGCACCGCAGCCGGCTCGGTATCATGCTGCACAAAAAAGGGTTGCTTTCAGCCGCGCAGTTGCAGGAGTTGAGCGTGCAGCAGGAGCGGCGCAAGGAGCCGCTGATCAGCCTGCTGCTTGAGAAGGACTGGGTTCCCGAGCGGCAGATTCGCGATTTGCTGAAGCGCGACTTGCTAATTGAGGAAGTGCAGTTGCCCGAGTTCAGCATTGATGCGGCGCTGGCTGACCTGATTCCGCAGTCTTTCTGCGTGCGTCATCTGGTTGTGCCGCTCAAGCTTGAAGGCAAACGCCTGATGCTGGCGATGGCCGACCCGCTTGATGAAGGTTTGATCGACGAAGTACGCTTTGCCGCCGGGCTGGAGCTGAATGTGGTGACCGCCGATGCCGTGGCGATCCGCAAGAAGCTGGGCGAACTGTACGGCACCGCTGGCGTTGATTTCAAAGAGCTGGAAACGCTGGCTTCGTCACCCGACCCTTATGAGGGCATTGAGATTGTCATCGAGGATGACGATGCGGCGCCGCTGGAGGACTTGCTGCGTGATACCGAGGCACCGCCGGCGATCCGCATTGCCAACGCGATCATTCTTGAGGCGATTCGCCTCGCTGCTTCGGACATCCACATCCAGCCGCGCACCAAAAATGTGGTGGTTCGTTATCGCATCGATGGTGTGCTGTCGGATAAATTTCATCTGCCGCATACGCTGCATGCCTCGCTGGTTTCGCGGCTGAAGATCATGTCGGAGCTTGATATTTCGGAGCGGCGGCGTCCGCAGGATGGCCGGATTACCGTCAAGACTCCGATGCGCATGGTCGATCTGCGCATCTCGACGCTGCCGACGATCAACGGTGAAAAAGTGGTGATGCGTATCCTCGACCGCAATTCGGCGGTACATGGCCTGGACCGGCTGGGATTTTCGGCCCTCGATCTGCCGCGCGTTACCGACATGATCGCCAAGCCGCAAGGCATTGTGCTGGCAACCGGCCCGACCGGCAGCGGCAAGACAACGACACTTTATTCGCTGCTCCAGCACGATGCCACGCCGGACAAGAACTACGTGACAATCGAAGACCCGGTCGAGTATTACCTCGATATGGCCGGGCAGGTATTGGTCCGGGAAAAAATCGGTCTGAATTTCCCGACCGTGCTGCGTGCCTTGTTACGTCAGGATCCGGACGTGGTGCTGCTGGGTGAAATCCGTGATTTTGAAACGGCAGAAGTGGCTTTTCATGCGGCGCTGACCGGGCATCTGGTGTACTCGACCCTGCACACCAACTCGGCTGTAGCGACCATTGCGCGGCTCTTTGATTTAGGGCTCAAGCCGTATGTGATCGCCACTGCACTGGAGGGCATTATCGCCCAGCGTCTGGTGCGCCAGGTGTGCGTGCAATGTGCCGAGACGCAGGCCGCTGACCCGTTGCTGCGAGCAAGGCTGGGCGCGGCTTTCAGGGATATATCGCAGGTGTCTCGCGGGCGTGGTTGCCCAGTGTGCAACGGTAGCGGTTACAAGGGCCGGGTTGGAATTTATGAAGTGCTGACGCTGGATGACAATCTGCGTGATCTGATTGGTAGCGGCGCCAGTGTGCTGGAAATGCGCCGGAAAATTCGGAGTAGCGGGCTGCAAAGCATTGCGCATCATGCCGCAGAGCGAATCAGGGCGGGCGCTACGACGTTCGAAGAAATCATGCGTGTACTCGGCCCAGGGTCGGGAGAGGATTAATTATGGATGCTTTTATCTGGGACGAGCGCTTCATGACCGGGGAAGAACTGGTCGATGGCGAACATCAGGAACTGGTGCGCATCATTAACTGGGTGATCGATCATCAATCACAAAATAACAGCACGGAGGATACGCAACCGCTGCTCGATAAACTGGTCAACTATGCGGCGACTCATTTTCTGCACGAAGAAGCATTGATGGCTGCTGCCGGTTGTGATCCGCGCTTTATTAAGGCGCATACGGCGATTCACACTGACTTCGCCATGCAGGTCGGGCGCATGTGCCAGTTTCAGTCGGTGCTGGGCGGTATTGATGATTTATTGCGCTTCCTGACGAGTTGGCTGGCCAGCCATATTCTCGGCATTGATCAGTCGATGGCTCGCCAGATTCGCAAGATTCGTGAGGGGGCAAGCGCCGAATCAGCTTATCTGGATGAAAAGAAAATCAAGGTTGACCCGGCAACGTCCAGCCTGATCGATGCATTGAATGCCTTATACAAGGTAATTGCGGCCCGTAATGAGTCGCTGTTTGAACTCAATCAGGGGCTGGAGGCACAGGTAGAGGCCCGCACCCAGGCGCTTTCCACGGCCAACGGTCAACTGCTTAATGAGCAGGAACAACTTAAGGTGGCGATGGCGCGGGTTGAAATAACGCAGAAGAAACTGCTCGAATCCGAGCACAAGCGCGCCGAGGCTTCAAAGCGTCACATGGAGCAGTTTCTGGCGCAGATCATCGACGGCGATCCGGTCGCGACCTTTGTCCTTGGCGCTGATCACCGGATTACTCACTGGAACAAGGCCTGCTCACGGATCTCCGGTATTGAATCGAGTGCGATGGTGGGTAGCAACAATCAGTGGAAACCGTTTTACAGCGAGGCAAGGCCGACAATGGCAGACCTCGTTTTGAATGGCAGCCTTGAGTCACAGTTCGACACCTATTACCACAACATTTTCCGGCGTTCGAGCATTATTCCGGACGCTTTTGAAGCGGAGGCATTTTTCCCTGATATTGCCGAAGGTCGCTGGTTGTTTTTTACTGCGGCACCAATCCGCGATGCATCAGGCAGTCTGGTAGGCGCTATCGAGACCTTGCAGGATGTTACCGAGCGGCGCGCCGCTGAAGCGCAATTACTGAAACAGCAGGATCAACTGGAGCAACTGGTAACCCAGCGTACCAGCGAGCTGGCCGAAGCCAATACTCATCTGGCCCGTGATCACGCCGAACTCAAAGAAGTGCTGCATAAATACGAGGATGCACAGCATCAATTATTGCAGTCGGAAAAGCTCGCGGCCATCGGCCAGCTGGCGGCCGGGGTCGCGCATGAGATCAACAATCCGATTGGCTTCGTTAATTCCAATCTGGGGACGCTGAAAACCTATATCAGCCGCCTGCTTGATGTCGTTTCGGCTTACGAGTCCGTGGCGCAGGGCGCTGATCCCGGTGTGCTGGCGGCGGCGCGGGAAAAGGCCGATCTTGAGTTTCTGCGTGAAGATCTGCCGGCGCTGGTTGCCGAGTCGCAAGAGGGGCTCGGGCGGGTAACCAAAATCGTCCAGGATCTAAAGGATTTCTCCCGCGTTGATCAAAGCGGGCGCCAGCTGGCCGACCTCAACGGGGCGATGGAAAGCACGCTGAATGTGGTCTGGAACGAGTTGAAATACAAGGCTGAGGTGGTGCGCGCACTGGGCGATATTCCCGAGATCGAGTGCGTGCCGGCACAGATCAATCAGGTATTCATGAATTTGCTGGTCAATGCGGCGCACGCCATCGAAGTGCGTGGAACGATTGTTGTTCGTTCGGGAGTGGCCGATGAAGGCGTCTGGTTTGAGGTTGAGGATAACGGCAAAGGGATGTCGGAGAGCGTCATGCAGCATATTTTCGAACCCTTTTTTACGACCAAGCCGGTTGGCAAGGGAACCGGGCTGGGCCTCTCCATTTCTTACGACATCATCGTCAAGAAGCACGCCGGCAAGCTGGATGTGCGCAGTGTTGAAGGGCAGGGGACGACTTTCCGCGTCTGGTTGCCAATGGCCGCGCCGGTTAGCGTGGACTAAACCTTGGGGAAGCTGTTATTGGCCCCGATGGAAGGGCTGGCCGATTACGTGCTGCGGGATGTGCTGACGCGCGTTGGTGGCTATGATGGTGCGGTCACTGAGTTTGTGCGCGTTTCCGGCAATCTGTTGCCGTCCCGGAGCTTTCAGCGGATTTGCCCTGAATTGGCCAATGCCAGTTGTACCAGTGCCGGCACGCCGGTTGCCGTGCAGTTGCTGGGCAGCGATCCGGCCTGCCTGGCCGATAATGCGGCACAGTTATCGGCACTTTCCCCGGCCGGGGTTGATCTAAATTTTGGTTGCCCGGCACCAACCGTCAATCGCCACGGTGGTGGCGCTACGCTGTTGGCCGAGCCTGAGCGCTTGTTCCGCATTGCCGAAGCTGTTCGACGGGCGGTGCCGGCTGATATTCCCTTTACCGCGAAGATGCGGCTTGGTGTGAACGACACGGCAAAAGCGCTGGATTGCGCGCGGGCGCTGGCGGCGGGAGGTGT
>CAJBIL010000299.1 GCA_903953145.1 uncultured beta proteobacterium | reverse complement strand
TATTGGCATCAACACCTTGCCGCGTCCGGTGATCGAAACAGCCTATGCCAACTATGCGGTTATTCCGGTCAAACTTGACGGTGCAATCAATCCGCGGGCCTTCAAAAACAACAACTCGGTCGCCTCACTGATCGACGAAAGCCAGCCGCCGCATTACGCGCGCTACGTCAGCCACATCCGCAGCATCCTGCTTGATGAACTCGCCCTGCGTAACCGGCAGATTCTGGTGCTGGGCGCTGGCGGCTTCACGCTCTCGCATCAGGAGCCCGGCAACCACTACACCTACGTTGACATCGACCCGGCAATCCGCGAAATCGCCGAAACAAAGTTCCTTGGCGAACCGGTGCGCGGCACCTTCATTGTCGATGATGCACGCCGCTTTGTGTCGCGCAGCGAACAACGTTTCGCTGCCGTCATTGTCGATGTTTATAGTTCGCACAGTTCGATCCCCGGCCATCTCGTCACGCGCGAATTCTGGCAAAGTTCGCGACGCATGCTCGAGACAGACGGTGTCATGATCGCCAATCTGATTCTCGACGGCCAGCTGGCAACGCCCTATGCGCGCAATCTGCTGGCAAGCATCGAAAGCGTTTATGGCCGTTGTGCCGTCGAGGTACTCCACAAGCGGCAAGCACTGAGCAACGTCGTCGTGACCTGCCGCCAGGCAAACCAGCCGGAATCAACGCAAATTTATGTGGATGAACGCAACGCAGCCGACTTCGACCTCGCGCGCTCACGCTAAAGCCAGCGTTATCGGGCAACAGCACTTGCCATAACCTCAATCGAAGCATGGCCTCTGCTACAATCCGCCCTTGATTTGGCCACCACGACAAATTGTCGGGTACGCGCAAAGTGCGGAGTAAAAATGTTCAATCTGGCTGAAATCGGCTGGCACCGCCTGACCGGCCTGATGCCGGGTGAGCTTAAAAAAACCGAATTATCCTGGCTGGTTTCCCCATTCCCGCATTTGAACCTGCTGGAACGCCGGCGAGCGACGATGATCGTCAATCGCGTTCGCCTGTTTGCCTTTCTGTTCGCCGTACTGACGCCGCTGTGGGGCATTGTCGATTTCTTTGTTTTCCCAACCCCGCTCTGGATGGCGCTGGCCGCCATGCGCGTGGTGGCCAGCGTGGCTTTTGCCGCCCTTCTGCTGCACTACCGCCCATCAGGCAACCTGCTTGATGCTTATCGGGCAATGGCGATTTTCTTTGCGATTCCTACGGTTTTCTACGTGGCTTCGCATAGTCTGCTCAACACTTACGAACTCACTGGTTTTTCTGCGGCCATCGGTGCGGGTTATGCCTTTTTACCGTTTGTGCTACTCGCCGGGCTATCGATTTTCCCACTGACCTTGCTTGAAAGCATGGTGATTGCCAGCCCGATACTGATCGCGCAGGCGTTGGCCGGCTATCTGAGCTGGTCAACCTTGAACATTCCCTCGTTTGCCGGCGCATTCTGGCTGCTCGCCCTGATTACCGGCGTCTCGGCGCTGGCCGGCATGAGCCAGCTAACCTTCATGATTGCCCTCGTTCATCAAGCCGTGCGTGACCCGCTGACCGGCGAGTTTTCACGGCGCAGCGGGGAGGAAAT
>CAJBIL010000298.1 GCA_903953145.1 uncultured beta proteobacterium | reverse complement strand
GGCCTCGCGCAAGGTTTTGGGCGTGGCGAAGGCGGCGAGCGGCTCCTTGATCAGCAGCACCATAACCATGCCCGGCAGCATGAAGGCAGCGGTGATCCAGAACACCTGCGACCACGGCAGCAGGTCGGAGAGAATCAGTGACAGGGAGCCCGGCACCAGCCCGGCAAGCCGGTAGGCATTGACATGCACGGCGTTGCCGAGGCCAAGCTCCGCTTCACCGAGCAGTTCGCGGCGGTAGGCGTCGAGCGCGATGTCCTGCGTGGCAGAAAACAGCGAGAGCAGGGCGGCCAGCCACAATACCGGACCGATATCGCTACTCGGCGATAAGCCGCCGAGCAGGCCGATGGTGAGCAGCAGGCCGATCTGCATCAGCAGCATCCAGCCACGTCGCCGGCCAAGCATGGGCGGGGCGTAACGATCGAGCAGCGGTGCCCAGAGAAATTTCCAGGTGTAGGGAAACTGGATCAGCGCAAAAAAACCGATCGTTTTGAGATCAACGCCCTCGCTGCGCAGCCAGGCCGGCAGCAGGTTGAGCAAGAGATAGAGTGGTAGGCCGGAGCTGAACCCGGTGAAGACGCAGATCAGCATCTTCCGGGTCAGCAGCACCCGCAACGATTCCGGCATCAGCGAACACGACCCAGACGATAGAAGGCCAGACTACCGTTCAGATTCGGGTCGTCGGTTACCGGCTGGCCGGCTTCGTCAAACGCCAGCCGCTCACGGATCTGGATGCCGAGTTTGCCGCACAACGCCTCGAAGTCGGCGATGGTAAAGAAACGCACGTTCGGCGTTTCGTACCAGGTGTAGGGTAAGTCCTCGGACATCGGCATGTGCCCGTCGGCGATAGCCGCGCGGTTGGCGCGATAGGCGAAATTGGGGAAGCTGACCACCGCCTCTTCGGCCACGCGCAGCATCTCGGTCAAAATGCGCTCAGTGGCGTGCATGGCTTGTAGCGCCTGCGAGATGATGACGTGATTGAAGGACTGATCCTCGAAACCGGACAGCCCGCCTTCGATGTCGATCTGGATCACATCGACGCCATTGCGGATACAGCCAAGCACACTGGCGTGATCAATTTCAACGCCGTAACCCGCCACCGCCTTGGTTTCGCGCAGATAGCGCAACAGCGTGCCGTCGCCGCAACCGAGATCGAGCACGCGCTCGGCGGGCGGAATCCATTGGGCGATCACCGCAAAGTCGAAGCGCTCGCGTTCCTGTGCCCGGATTTTCTTTTCGTTCTCAGTCATCCCCGGGGATTCCTTTTAGTCATACCGCGATGTTCTCCAGATACGCGCGCATGACCGCGTGGTAATGGGCGTCATCGAGCAGAAATGAGTCGTGGCCGGCGTCGCAGTCAATCTCGGCATACGCCACGTGACGGCGATTGTGCAGCAGCGCAAACACAATCTCGCGCGAGCGTGCCGGTGCAAAGCGCCAGTCGGTCGAAAAACTGGCAACAAAGAAACTGGCCTTGGCACGCGCAAGTGCCGCCGCGAGATTGCCCTCGTAATCGTAGGCCGGGTCGAAATAATCGAGCGCCTTGGTCATCATCAGGTAGGTATTGGCGTCAAAGACACCGGCAAACTTGTCGCCCTGATAGCGCAGGTAGGATTCGACCTCGAAATCGACGTCGTAGGAAAACTTGTGCTCCCCGTGGCGCAACTGGCGGCCGAATTTCTCGCCCATCTGGTCGTCCGACAGGTAGGTGATGTGCCCCACCATGCGCGCCAGACGCAGGCCGTTGGTCGGGATCACGCCATGCTCGGCATAATGCCCGCCGTGGAACGCCGGGTCAGAGATAATCGCCTGCCGCGCCACCTCGTTAAAGGCAATGTTCTGCGCCGACAG
>CAJBIL010000297.1 GCA_903953145.1 uncultured beta proteobacterium | reverse complement strand
GGTTACGATACCCACGTCCTGCCTTCAAGCAGCCCGGCTTATACACTGGCTTTCGAGCGAAAGCTCGAATTGTGGCGCGTGGCGTGGTTTTCCGGGTCCGAACAAAAGCCCATATCAATTTCGCGCTGATTCCTCGCTGATTACTTTTTCGGGGCAAGATTCTCACGCAAGCACTGCTTGTGTTCGGCGCCAATCTTCTCTTTGCATAGGTCGCGTACTTTCTGGTGCTGCATGCAGCGCTCCGGATTGCCGGCGGTGCTGCAATCGACGGGGGGCATTTTTTCCTGCACGCAGCGTTTGAATTGCGGGCCGCTCTGATCCTTGCAGGCGGCGTACGCCTGTTTGCGGGATTCGCACTGCGCTGGTTTGCGGGCCTGGCTGCAATCTGCGCTCTGTGCCTGGGCATGCATGCACTGTTTGCGCGCCGGGCCGGCTTTGTCCTTGCAGGCGTCGAAGGCTTTTTTGTGGGCGGCCTGGCGTGCCTTGCATTGTTCGACATCCTTTGCCTTGTTGCAGTCGGGTGCGCTGCGCTTGCCTTGTGCGGGCGCGCTTCCTTGCTGATTGCCTGCGCCTTGCTGGGCGAAGGCGGGGAGGGCGAAGAGGGTGGCGGCCAGGGCGGCAATGATTAGCGGGTTTTTCATGGTTTTCTCCTAAGCAGTTACGGTTGAAATATCGATTTCGTCTTGATTGTAGTCCCGTCTTGTCGGGTATAGTCCTTGGATCGTTTTTAGGGAATGTCGCAGATGCCGAACAAGCCGGCCAACACCGTTCACGAACATCGCCTGACGCTGCTCGAAATCATCAATCTGCTGGTTGCCGATGGCCTGGTGGCAAAGGAGGACGGCGATAAGCTGATTGCCGAAAATCGCCTGAAGCGGCTTGACGCACACCCGCTGGTGATTATTGCCGACCACAAGTGGAAGTCGTTGCTGCCGCCGCACCGGCCGCTTTTGCTTGAAGACCTCTCCGAATGGCTGGCCGGCAAGGTGGGCCTCGCTTATTTCCATATTGATCCACTCAAGGTTGATTTTACGGCGGTGACCGAGGTGATGTCGTCGGCTTACGCCACGCGCTTCGGTATTTTGCCGGTACAGGTAACAACGCGTGAAGTCGTGATCGCGACGACGCAGCCGTTTATGCGGGAATGGGAAAAGGAGCTGGCACCGATTCTCAAGAAGGAAATTCGCCGGGTGATCGCCAATCCGGTTGATGTGGCGCGTTATCTGGTCGAGTTTTACAACCTGGCGCGCTCGGTCAAGAAGGCGGCGCAGAGCGGCGGGCCGAGTGGCAATCTCTCCTCGTTCGAGCAACTGGTTGAGCTTGGGCGTGCCAATCGTCAGTTTGATGCGAATGATCAGCACATCGTCAATATCGTCGATTGGCTCTGGCAGTATGCGTTTGAGCAGCGTGCCAGTGATATCCACGTTGAGCCGAGGCGTGATCTTGGCCTTGTGCGCTTCCGGATCGACGGTGTGCTGCATCAGGTTTACCAGATTCCAATGTCGGTGATGAACGCGATGACCAGCCGGATCAAGATTCTTGGCCGGATGGATGTGGTGGAGAAGCGGCGCCCGCAGGATGGCCGGATCAAAACGCGGACAGCCGACGGGCTGGAAATCGAGCTGCGTTTGTCGACTTTGCCAACCGCGTTTGGTGAAAAACTGGTGATGCGGATTTTCGACCCCGAAGTGCTGGTTCGCGACTTCTCCGAGCTGGGTTTTTCCGAAGAAGATCAGGCGCGCTGGAAATCAATGGCCGCGCGGCCAAACGGCATCATCCTGGTGACCGGCCCAACCGGCTCCGGCAAAACAACCACCTTGTATTCGACGCTCAAACAACTGGCAACCCCCGAGGTCAATGTCTGCACCATTGAAGACCCCATCGAAATGGTTGAGGCTGCATTCAATCAGATGCAGGTGCAGCCAGCGATTGATCTGGGTTTTGCCGAAGGCGTGCGCGCGCTGATGCGGCAGGACCCGGACATCATCATGGTCGGCGAAATCCGCGATCTGGAAACCGCCGAGATGGCGATTCAGGCTGCACTTACCGGCCATCTCGTGTTGTCCACGCTGCATACCAATGACGCGCCATCCGCCGTCACCCGCATGCTTGACCTCGGCGTTCCACCTTACCTCCTGAGCGCAACGCTGCTCGGCATCATGGCGCAGCGTCTGGTGCGAATTCTTTGCCCGCACTGCAAGCAGGCAAGCCCGGCCACGCCGGAGGAGGAAATTCTCTGGGAAAACCTCGTCGCCCCCTGGAAAGCCAATCGCCCATCGCAATTCCATCACCCGGTGGGTTGCCTCGAATGCCGGATGACGGGCTATATGGGGCGCGTTGGCCTGTATGAAATCCTCTTGCTGTCGCCCGACATGAAGGTGGCCGTCAGCGGCGAATCCGAGCTGGCGAAAATCCGCGATCTGGCTTTCCGCGAAGGCATGAAGCCGCTGCGTATTTCCGGCGCAATGAAAGTCGCCGCCGGCGTTACCACGCTCGAAGAGGTGATCAAGGTGGCCCCGCCGGTGGAGCGCAGTTAAGCCGTGCTGGCAGCGTTTTTGAAGCAATTTGTTGTTTGAAAAGTGCAATGCCTGAAGAAGCGCATGGATATTGGCTCTCCGGCCAGTGCATGCGCTAGATGACCATCTGGTGCGCCTTCCAGCCCGATGCCAAAATCGACTTTTAAACCTAGAAAAAGCAGTTAACCACGGCGAACAGCTTCTCGCCGTTCGCCGTGGTGAGAACTACGGTTCTTAGTTTTACCTTACCGACGCACCGGGCTTGTCTCCACCGCCCCCGACAGCCACAAAAGCAGCATTCTATAAAGCGCTGCGGGATCAACCGGTTTGCTGATGAAGTCGTTCATGCCCGCTGTTTTGCAGGCTTCGCGGTCTTCGTCGAAAACGTTGGCAGTCATCGCGAGGATTGGTTTTTCGGCCCAGCCGGGCAGGGCGCGGATGGCGCGGGTGGCGGCGAGGCCGTCCATGTTGGGCATTTGCATGTCCATCAGGATCAGGTCGTAAGCACTGGTTTTGGCTTTCTCCAGCGCCTCGCGGCCGTCGCTGGCCGTGTCTGCCTTGAGGCCAACCGCGTGGAGCAGTTCCAGCGCAACCTCGCGATTCATTTCATTGTCTTCCGCCAGCAGCAGGCGCGCGCCGGCGTAATAGGTGCGCAGTTGCGCTTCGATGGCGGCGTTATCCGGCGATTCGCCGGCGGGGTCGGCGTCGATCACTGGCCGCCCGGCTTGCAGGCGGGCGGTAAACCAAAACGTACTGCCAACTCCCGGCGTGCTTTCGGCACCGATTTCACCACCCATGAGCTGCGCCAATCGCCGTGTAATCACCAGCCCGAGGCCGGTGCCGCCATATTGCCGGGTGGTTGAGGCATCGGCCTGCTCGAAGGGCTGAAATAGCCGGCTCATCGCCTCCGGCGCGATGCCGATACCGGTATCGCTCACCTCGAAACGGAGCAGCAAGACGTCGCCCGCTGTTTCGAGCAGGTTGACGCGCAGGGTGACGGCGCCGCGTTCAGTAAATTTGACGGCATTGCTGGCGTAGTTGAGCAGCGCCTGACGCAGCCGTGTCGGATCACCGTGCAGCCACGAGGGGGCATGATCACTGTCGATGTGTATGGTGATCCCCTTGTGGCGCGCTGATTCAGCAATGATCGAGGCCACATTGTCGAGTGCGGCAGAGAGGTGGAAGTCGGTATGTTCCAGCTGCAAGCGGCCGGCTTCGATTTTGGACAAGTCGAGAATGTCGTTGATGATCGCCAGCAGATGCCGCCCCGCGCCGTCGATCTTGTCGAGCCGGTCAGCCTGTTCGGGCGTTGTTGCGCCATGTCGCAGCAGATGGGTCAGGCCGATGATGGCATTCATCGGCGTGCGGATTTCGTGGCTCATATTGGCCAGGAAGCTGCTTTTTGCCTGATTGGCGGCTTCTGCCAGTTGCCGTGCGGTGAGCAGCTCCTCGGTGCGCTGCGTGACCAGTTCTTCCAGATGCAGCCGATGCTGCACGAGCTCCTTGTTCAGCAGCTCCTTTTCGGTGATGTCTTCCTTGACGGCAACATAGTGGCTGATCGTGCCGTCGGGCTGGCGCAGCGGTGTGATGATCGCCGTTTCAACGTATTCCCGGCCGTCTTTCTTGCGGTTGTGGAGCTTGCCTTTCCATGCCCGACCGTGTGCCAGCGCGTCCCACATCGCGGTGTAGGTGGCGGGAGGCGTCTTGCCGGATTGCAGCATGCGTGGATTCTGGCCAATCGCCTCCTCGCGGCGATAACCGGTTGTTTGCACAAAAGCTTCATTGACGTATTTGATGCGGCCATCAAGGTTGGTAATGAGGATGCTCTCCGGGCTTTGCTCCACCGCCAGCGAGAGTTCGCGCAACTGCTTTTCGCTGGCTTTGCGCTCGCTTTCGTTGGCGAAATTGTCCAGCGCAAAGCTGATATTTGCCGCCATCTCGATCAGCAGCTTGCGGATTTCCTCATCAAAAGCGTCGGTATCGGTGG
>CAJBIL010000296.1 GCA_903953145.1 uncultured beta proteobacterium | reverse complement strand
TGGGGTTGAGCTGGCTTGCTCATTCTTCAATACTTAGCACGCGCCTGATTTCGTCTGTTTTGAAGCCGAGGGCCATGGGGCGGCGCACGCCGGGCAGGGCGACGACGTCGTAAAGTTCTTCGATGGCGCCTTCCATGCGCAGCCAATGTACGGCGTCGCCGGTGCGCAGGTCGATGATCTGGATGCCGCAGCGTGGCTCGGCCTGGCGGGATTTGAGTGCTTCGTCGAGCGGCAGGCCGCTGAAGGTTTTGTTGTGGCGCGGCCGGGATAGCCCGATGAGGGCGAAATCGCCATGGAAGCTGAGGCCGCGCATGTAGCCGGGGCAGAAGCAGACGGGGATGAAGCGTTGTGCGGCGAGGTCGACGTAGCCAAAATCGCCGGTGCCGGCGTTGAGCAGCCAGAGTTTGCCTTGATGCCAGCGCGGTGAGTGGGGCATGGAGAGCCCTTCAAGAACAATCTCATTGCGCTTTACGTCGATGACGATGCCGCCGTTGAGGCGGTGGTCTCGCCAGCCATCAGCAACGTCGGAGCGGCTGACGGCCGTCACGTAGGCTGGCTGGCCATCCTGCATGGCGAGGCCATTGAGGTGGCAGCGGTCTTCGGCCGCCAGTTTGCTGATGAAAGGCGGGCGCCAGATGGGTTTGAAGCTGTGCGTTTCGCTGAGCGTGGCGAGGCAGCCGAACAGGGTGTTGACGAAGATGAGCTTGCCGTCGGCATCTACCGCCATGTCGTGGATATCGAGGTCGCCGGTGGTGTTGCCGACTTGCGGCAGGTAGAGCCACTCAAAGCCGTCCTGTTGCTGGCCGTTGGTGAATAGATTTTCAAAGCGCCAGACTTGATGCAGGCTGCTCATGTACAGCCCGTTACTGGTGGCGCACAGGCCCATGCAGCGGTTGAAGGTGCGCTCGAAAGCGGAGAGTTCGCCATCTGCCTTGAGGCCAAGGAAGAAGAGTTTGCCGATCTGGTAGGTGGTGAGTGCCATCGAGAGTTTTTGCTCGGCCAGCCAGGCAAGAAACTGCCGCGAGGTTGTTATTTCAAGGGCGGGCTGGGCGATTGCTGTGGGTTCCATGGCGTGCTTTCAGGTTGTGCGGCGATATGTTTGTTGTGAAAATTACGGTGAATTTTGTTGGGTGGAAACCTGCTCGCTTGGACTTAATGGATTTCTAAAACTTAAACGTGCAATGCGTGAAATGACAGTGCAGGCCGCTGGTAGTAGGTAGGTCGGGGTTCACCCCGATGGCTGTTGTCGGGTTAAAACCCGACCTACCCGGGGTGGGGGTTTCGTCAATAGGGTGGTGCTGTTTGTTCAAATCAGTTTTCCCGCTTGAATCAGTTTTGATGTGTCGTTTTTACAATATTTTGCCCACATTTCCCGGTAGAGCGATTCTAGTTGGGCGACGTAGGTTTGGATGTCGCAGAGCGGTGATGCGGCCATTGTTGCGCGCAGGCCCGGGCGGTTTTTGCGCAGGGCTTGGATCTGCCGGGCGAGTTGTTGGGCTTTTTCTACATAGTCGGCTTCGTTTTCGGCGATCCAGTCGGTTTTTGCGAGTGTTTGAAGAAAGCTGGCGCCCAACCAGCTGACGAAGTTTCCGCCGGCCAGGGTGATCACGGGGACGCCCATCCACAGGGCTTGCAGGGTGGTGGTGCCGCCGTTATAGGGCGTGGGGTCGAGGGCGATGTCGATCTCGCCGTATTCCTGCATCATTTCGTTGAGGCCGCTGGGGCCGCGAAGTTCGAGCCGCTCGCTGGCGATGCCTTGCGCGGTAAAGAGGGCGGTAAAGCGTGCCTGCACGGCTTTGTCACGCAATGAGGGGGCTTTGAGCAGGAGCCGTGCATCGGGCACGGTTTGCAGCACGCGAACCCACAGGGCGATGGTTTGCGGGGTGAGTTTCATGGCGTTGTTGAAGGAGCCGAAGACGACGGGGGCGGTTGCCGGGCGGGCGGCTGGCAACGGGTAGTTGTCCACCGGTGCCCAGCAGAAGACGCTGCCGGGCAACTGTGCCAGCCCTTCGCTGAACAGGGGGGCGTGCGCGGCGGGGCTGACGGTGGCGTCGCCGATCAGCCAGTCGATGCGGGTTAGCCCGGTTGAGTGCGGGTAGCCGAGGAAGGTGGCTTGCACCGGCGCGGCACGCAGCGCGAATACGCCGAGGCGGTGGCTTGAGGTGTGGCCGGCGAGGTCGATCAGGAGGTCGATCTGGTTGGCGATGATGGCTTGTTGCAAGGCAGCATCATCAAGCTTGGCGGCTTCCAGCCAGTGGTCGGCACAGGCTTTGGCCTGGCGCGTGTATTCGTCGTGCATGTTGCCGGTGTGGTAGACAAATAGCTCGAAAGCGGCATGGTCGTGACGTTGGAGTACGGGCAGCATGAAGATGTTGACGGGGTGCTGGCGGTGAAAGTCGCCGGTGACGTAGCCAATGCGCAGGCGGCGGTTTGTTGCGCGGGGATTGGCAAAGCTGGTTTTCTGGACGACGGCCGCTTCAATGGGCGCACAGAGTTGCCGATGCAGGGCGGCGACTTCGGCCGGGGGGAGTTGGTCGTGATAAAGCGAGGCCATGGCGATACTGGAGGCCAGCCGTGATTGCGGATCACCCGCTGCGTATTCGGCCTGGACGGCGGCTAGATGCGCGCGGGCGTCGCCCATGCGGCCGGGCCGTCCGGCCGCAAATCAAGCGCTTTGGTCAGGATTTGGATGGCTTCCTGCCAGTAGTTGTGGGCATAAACGCGGGCTGAGAGGTTGGTCAGGAAGTCGGGGT
>CAJBIL010000295.1 GCA_903953145.1 uncultured beta proteobacterium | reverse complement strand
GACTTTGCCGACTTGAGGTTGTGTCCGCCGGTATCGAAGCAAATACCCTTGCCAACCAGCGCTACGGTGCCACGCGCTCGCTTCGGCGTGTAAGACACGCGGACAATGGCGGCATCCTGCTCGCCGCTGCCCTGCGCTACTGCAAGGAAAGCGCCGGCGCCCATTTTCTGTAGTCGCGCCAGATCAAACTCTTCGATTTCCCAACCTTCGTCACGCGCCATCCGCTTGATCCGCTTGCGATAAACCGCCGGCGTCAAGTCATTGGGCGGTAGCGACGTCAGATAACGCGTCAGCACATTGCCCGCCGCACGCGCCTCAACTGCCGACAGATCGCCGTCCCAGCCACAGAGGAAAAACCGCTTGAGCGGCGGATCTACGTCCTTGCGCTGTGCCGGCAAGGGCATGCCATTGACCCAGACCACATAGGCCGCGCATTCGGCCATACTGCGGCGCAGGGCAGGCTCGCCGCAAAGCTCGATAGCGAGCGTTTCAGGATGCTCTTCAAGCAAGATGGAAACGGCTTTACAGAGGAGCGTATCCTGCTCGAAAGTACTCTTTTCCGGATCGAAAGCTACCCAGACATACAATCCGCCATCGACGCCGGCTGCCGAAACCGGCGATTTGGTGAGATCACTGATTTTCTCCTTGCGCCGGCTCAAGGTAGCGAGCAACAGATCGCGCCCCAGGAGGCTTTCCGGCAATGCGGCGGCACGCGGGAAAACAACCAGCGTATGGCGCACGCGCTGCAAATCTGCTGGTTTGGGCGAGAGTTTTAACGTGGCAAGGGTTTCGGAGCGTATCTGCACTTCAGGTCCATTAAATATCATTTACAATCCTGCGGATTATATCGACAGCGAAAAAGCATGCAGCAGTATCTCGACCTGATGCGCCACGTCCTTACGCATGGCACGCCCAAGGCAGACCGAACCGGCACCGGCACCCGCTCGGTCTTCGGCTGGCAAATGCGCTTCGATCTGGGTGCCGGCTTCCCGATGCTGACCACCAAGAAACTGCACCTGCGCTCGATTATTCACGAATTGCTGTGGTTTTTGCAGGGCGATACCAATATCCGCTACCTGAAGGAAAACGGCGTTCGCATCTGGGACGAATGGGCCGACGAGAACGGCGACCTCGGGCCGGTTTACGGCCATCAATGGCGCCACTGGAAAACCTCAGACGGACGCGAGATTGACCAGATCATCCAGCTCGTCGACGGATTGAAGAATAATCCGGATTCACGCCGTCATCTGGTCACCGCATGGAATCCTGGCGATGTGGATCGCATGGCGCTGCCGCCCTGTCACGCCTTCTTCCAGCTTTACGTTGCACCGGCATCGCCCGACGCGGCCGACCAGCGGCCGAAGCTCTCGTGTCAGCTCTATCAGCGCAGCGCTGATATTTTCCTTGGCGTGCCGTTCAACATCGCCTCCTACGCGCTGCTGACGCTGATGCTGGCACAGGTTTGCAACTACCAGCCGGGTGACTTTGTGCACACGCTGGGCGATGCACACCTCTACAGCAATCACTTTGAGCAAGCACAACTGCAATTGACGCGCGACCTGCGGATGCTGCCAGGCATGCGTCTGAATCCCGATGTGCGTGATCTTTTCGCCTTCCGCTTTGAAGACTTCACGCTCGAAGGCTACGACCCGCACCCCCATATCGCTGCACCAGTCGCGGTCTGAATTTATGGGCCTCTGATTTCATGAGTATCAACACCACGCCCGCCTGGCAGGCGCTTGTAGCACATGCTGCAAAAATCAAGCCGCTGCATCTGCGTGAATTATTTGCCGCAGACCAGCAACGCTTCTACAACTTCTCGCTGCGCCTGGGCGACATCCTGTTCGACTACTCGAAACAGCGACTCAGCAGCGAGACCATCCGCCTGCTCGGCGATCTGGCACAGGCCGCCGATCTTCCTGCCTGCATTGAGCGGATGTACTCCGGAGAGCCAATCAATGCCAGCGAGGGGCGTGCAGCATTGCATGTCGCCTTGCGCCAGTACGACGATGTGCCGATGTTCGTCAATGGCGAGAACGTCATGCCCGGCGTGCGTGCCATGCGCGACAAGATGCGGTTTTTCTGTGACGAAGTACGCGCGGGCCACTGGCGGGGTTATGCCGGCGAGCCGATCCGCACAGTGGTTAACCTCGGCATTGGCGGCTCCGACCTCGGCCCCCGGATGGCGACCGCCGCACTGAGTGCCTTTAGCCACCCGGCGCTTGCCGTGCATTACGTCTCGAATCTCGACGGTGCCGACATTGCGCCAGTGCTTGAGCTACTCGACCCACGCACAACGATGTTTGTGATCGCCAGCAAGACCTTCAGCACCATCGAAACGCTGACCAACGCACGCACGGCACGCAACTGGTTGCTAACCCACGCGGGCGACGCCAGCGATAGCGCAATGGCGCGGCAGATCGTTGCGGTTACCGCCAACCCGGAAGCTGCCATGCAGTTCGGCATCCGCCCGGATTACATCTTCGAGTTCTGGGACTGGGTTGGTGGCCGCTTCTCGCTATGGTCTGCCGTCGGACTGCCGCTGGCACTCGCCATTGGCATGGACAATTTCGAGCGCTTGCTGGCCGGCGCACGCGACGTCGACGAACACTTCCGCAACGCACCGCCGGAGAAAAATCTGCCGATTCTGATGGCGCTGATCGGCATCTGGAATATCAACTTCCTCAGCGCCGGCAACCTTTCTATCTCGCCTTACAGCCAGTCGCTGCATTTTCTGCCCCAGTATTTGCAACAACTGGAGATGGAAAGCAACGGAAAGAACGTTGCTCAGAATGGAGAATCGCTGGGCTACGCCACCGCGCCGATTATCTGGGGCGATGCCGGGAGCAATACCCAGCACGCTTACTTCCAACTGCTGCATCAAGGCGGCCGACTGATTCCGAGTGACTTCCACGCCTTCGCAGAAAGCGATTACCCGCTGCCCGGCCACCATGAACGCCTGCTCGCCAACTGTTTTGCCCAAGCCGAAGCACTGGCCTTCGGTAACCCTGACGCAACGTCCGCCCTTAAGCTCTGCCCCGGCAACCAGCCTTCAACAACCTTCGTCCTGCCGCGCCTTGACCCTTACCATCTCGGGATGCTGGTCGCTGCTTACGAGCATAAAACCTTTGTGCAAGGCATGATCTGGGGGATCAACCCGTTCGACCAGTGGGGCGTCGAACTCGGCAAGAAACTCGCCGCTCGCCTGTTGCCTGCGGTAGAAGGCGCCGCGCCACCAGCGGGTTGCGACTCATCAACCGCCGGCTTGATTGCCCACTGCCGGACGCTGCGCAACAAACACCTCTGATGATTTCCTTGATCGCTGCCGTAGCGCAAAACGGAGCTATTGGTAAAAACAATCAACTGCTCTGGCACCTGCCCGAAGACATGCGCTACTTTCGCGAAACGACGCGCGGCAAGACCGTGATCATGGGACGCAAAACATGGGAGTCGCTGCCTGCCGCATTTCGGCCACTCCCCGGTCGCCGTAACATCGTGGTCACGCGTGACGCGCACTATGTTGCCGAGGGTGCCGTACTCGCGCATTCGCTCCCGGAAGCAATCGCAACGGCGGGTGAGGCCGGCGAGACATTCGTGATCGGGGGGGCCGAGTTATACCTGCAAGCGCTCCCGCAGGCACAGCGGCTTTATCTGACCGAAGTCGCGCAGACCTGCGAAGGCGATGTATTCTTCCCCGAAATTCCAGCGGCAAAATGGCAGGAAGTTTCACGGGATGAACAATCCAGCGCGACCGGTATTAAATTCGCTTTCGTGGTTTACCAGCCGCGCTAAAAACGCAACAGTTCAGCGAACACAATCCACGTAATACAAGGGCTTGCCGTCAACCATTGCTTTGACGAGGCCATGAATATCCGTCTCGAATCCCGGAAATTTCTCATTGAAATCGCGCGCAAACTTCAGATAGCGCACGATGGTGCCATTAAAGCGCTCACCCGGGATCAACAGCGGAATACCCGGCGGATAAGGGGTCAGCAGAATGCTGGTAATGCGCCCTTCAAGCTCATCAATCAGCACGCGGTCAATCTCGCGGTGCGCCATCTTGGCGAAGGCGTCGGCCGGCTTCATTGCCGGTTCCATGTTCGACAAATACATCTCGGTAGTCAGGCGAGCAACGTCGTTTGCTGCGTAAATGCCGTGGATTTCGTTGCACAGATCCTTCAGGCCGATACGCTCATAGCGCGGGTGTTTGGCGACAAACTCGGGCAGCACTTTCCATAAGGGCTGGTTCTTGTCGTAGTCGTCCTTGAACTGCTGCAACTCGGTAACCATCGTATTCCAGCGGCCTTTGGTGATGCCGATGGTGAACATGATGAAGAAGGAGTAGAGGCCGCATTTCTCGACGATCACACCGTGCTCGGCCAGATACTTGGTAACGAT
>CAJBIL010000294.1 GCA_903953145.1 uncultured beta proteobacterium | reverse complement strand
GCACAACTGCTCAAGGATGCAATGCGCCGGCGCGCTGGTCAGACATTGCTCGCCGGGGCGGCACGCGCCACGCAATCCGGCAGCAAACCGCTATCGATGAAGGAGATTCAGACGGAGGTGGACGCAGTGCGTCACGCCCGTAATCGTGAAGCAGGTTTCGCGCGATGTTGATGACGATGCAGTGCTTGCCTGCGCGCTTGCCGCACGCGCTGATCTGATCGTCTCTGGCGATGAAGATTTGCTGGTTCTCAAGGAATTTCAAGGCATTCCCATCGCCACGATCGCTCAGGCTCTTACACGGATCGTCCGATGAGCGAAGCGGACCGCATGCTTTACCTCAGTTTCCAGTTGTTTCTTAAAATGACGAGCCTGGCGTTTTCAGAAACTCGATTTCTTCGGATGTTGATTCTCGGCCGAGGATGGCGTTCCGGTGCGGATAGCGGCCAAAACGGTCAATGATTGCCTTGTGCCGGCGCTCGAAATCGAGGTTGTTTACCATCTCCGTATGGCTGAACAGCGCTAGCGCAATCGCATGGATCGCCGGCGATTCGCTGTGCATGTAAGGCATGTAGAGAAAAGCACGCCGCGTTGCATCAAGCGACTGATCGGCGTGCGCGGCAACGGCCGTTTGCGCCAGTCCCAGCGCGAGTCCGTCGTTGCTAAACGCGCCCCGCTGGTTCCGGTAAATATTGCGGGAAAACTGGTCAAGCACGATGATTTCGGCCAGCCGACCTGCCGCCGACGCGCGCCAGTCATAAAGCTCGCAGCGTTCGGCTGCGGCGTGCAAAGCGCCAAAACGCGATGCAATCAACTGGTCAAAATCCTCAGCGCTGACCCACCACTGTCTGGGCGTGATTTCCTCGAACCAGAAGGCAAGAATGCTATCCGGTGTGTGCTGTATTGAGCTCATGGTATCCACATCTAAAGTAGCGCGGGCTTTGCAGAATAACGCAGGCCCTCAAGAAATTGTGCAGCTAATCATGTGTTTAGCAGATACCTCAAGTCTGAGCAAATCGCTGCAAACCCCCCGCCAGTTCAATGCGTAACCGACCTGCCATGCTTGGATGCTTCTTGATTTGCGTTAATGAAAGACTTGACCCTTTGGTCACAGGCGCTGCGCGGCTTTATCGCGCAGCGTCCAGAGAGCGAAGCGAACGGGGTTGAGCGCCGGGTTAGGTATTTTCTTCAAGATATACCTGCTTGAGTTGTTCCACGGACATGAGTGGCTCACCACGGTGCAACATTCGATGGCAGTTTGAGCAAACAAGGGCGAGGTCTTCTACCTTCGTTTTTTTTGTTCCTGCGAGTCGGGATACTGGGGTTTTGTGATGTGCCTCAATGAAGCCACGACCAATGTCTCCATAGCGAATGGCAAAGTCATTTCCACATACTTCACATTCAAGCTTTCCTGTCTTTGCAAGACGTTGCGCTTTCGCGCGCCTGGAAATTGCGCCATCACGTTCAAGATACCTATGTTGCTTGTATTTAACTTTTCCTTCCGGGAAGGCTGACTCATCATCTTCGATTACAACTTCATCTTCTGGCAGGCTGCCCGTAGGCGAAGTGGGTGTTGTGATCTGTTGTGGATGAGGTGTTTTTCTACCGTCGAAATAGTGGCCAAGCGAGCAGCCTGAATGACCTGGCCTATGTTCTGCATGAGCACGTGTGGTGTTGTTTCGGCCAGCACGCATTAAGACTATT
>CAJBIL010000293.1 GCA_903953145.1 uncultured beta proteobacterium | reverse complement strand
GCCCTGTCATGACCACAAGAGTCGTACTCGTCGATGACCATCAACTGGTCAGGGCCGGTATAGGCGCACTGTTGCGTGAATTGCCCGATGTCAGCGTGGTCGGTGAAGGTGCCGATGGCGAAGCCGCGATCCATCTGGCGCAGACTTTGTTGCCGGATGTGCTTTTTCTCGATCTGGTCATGCCCGGCATGTCCGGCCTCATTGCACTCGAGCGGATCATCGGGCAGCACCCCGACCTGAAAGTGATTGTGCTGTCGATGCACTCCAGTGAAGAACATATCGTGCGCGCACTGCAACTGGGCGCATCCGGCTACATGCTGAAAGATGTGGCCCCCGATGAGTTGGCGCTGGCGCTGACAGCCGTGATGAACGGTGAAACCTGGTTGTCCTCGGCAATATCCAGAACGGCGATCGCCGAGTATGTCGGCCGCACCGCAAGCGAATCACCGCTCGATACGCTGACCTCGCGCCAGCGTCAGGTACTAAAACTGATCGCCGAAGGACACAGCACCAAAGACATCAGCGCTCAACTCGAACTCAGCGTGAAGACCATCGAAACCTTTCGCGCCCAAATCATGGATCGTCTGGCCATCCATGATGTCGCCGGACTGGTTCGCTACGCCATACGCCACGGTATCGTACCGCTTTAACCATACCCCCCGGGGCAAGACGCCTCAGCAACGTCGCGGTATCAGGGTTTCCCCGATTTCATTATTAGTCCAGAGCCGGCATCATCGGAGCTTTCGGACAATACGGTCACGCCTGAAGATACAAGGCAACAACACCAATGCTCACCCCAACGTGCTGCCATGAAGCAAATCATGGCTCCTTGCATCAGATACTGCATGCACGCACCCATGAAGCGCAGGAGCGTCTCAACAAGCACCCGCTACTGGATGGCCTGACGCGTCCGGACTATCCGCTCAAAAGCTACTGGCTGCTCCTGTCAGCCTATTACCATTTCTATCAGATCATCGAACCACTGATCGAGCGCGCGGCGGACCGGCTCATGAGCCGATTCGACTACACGCCCCGGCGCAAGCATGGTTGGCTGCATCAGGATTTGGTCGATTGCTTCCACATCGATCCTGATGAAGCCTTCTGGCGACCTGCGCGCAAGCCTTCTCCTCTTTCGATCGAAAACCCTGCCGATCTCGTCGGCGCGCTCTATTCAATCGAAACCCCCACCCTCGACGGACACTACATTTCACGGCATATCAAAGCCGGTCTGCTGGGTGTTACGCCGGAACATGGCGGGCGTTTTTTTCACGGCTACGGCGAGCAAACATCCCACCGCTGGAACGAGTTTCTGAACTTTGCCGAGCAGGCCTGCCACGATTCCACACAACGAGAAAGATCGGCAAAAACCGCGCGTGACGTGCTTGCCGAAATGACCGCAGCGCTCGATGACTATTCCGTCCGCGCTGACAGTAATCCGAGGCCCAGAACATGAACCATACCCCGCCGCCCCTTGCCGTCGCCCACAGCCCATTCAGGTTGCGATCACTGAAATCCAGAGTGACCCTGATTACCCTGTTGATTGTCGTGGCCAGCATCTGGTCACTGGCCATCTATGCCAGCCGGATGCTGCGCGAAGACATGCAGCAGCAGATAGGCGCGCAGCAGTTCGCCACGGTTTCTCTGGTCGCGACAGGAATCAATGAGCAGATGGAAGGCCGGCTGGGCGCCCTTAAAACGATCGCTGGCGAAGTTACCCCCGGCATGCTTGCCAATCCGGTTGCCATGCAGTCGCTCCTGGTGCAACGCCCGCTGCTGCAAAACCTCTTCAATGGCGGCACCTTCGTCATTCGCGCTAACGGCACTGCGATTGCCTCAATGCCGCTCGCCGCCGAGCGCCTTGGCGTCAATTACAGTGACCGAAATTTCATAGCCACCACACTCAAAGAAGGAAAAGCCACCATCAGTCAGCCGTTGATGGGCAAGAAGCTACGGGTGCCGATTGTCGTTATGTCAGTTCCCATTATTGATGCACAAGGCAAGATCATTGGTGCGCTGGCCGGCGTAACCAACCTCGGCACCCCAAATTTTCTCGACAAGATTGCGACGGGCCGCTATGGCGCCACCGGCGGCTATTTGCTGATCGACCCACAGCACAATCTGTTTGTCACAGCCACGGACAAGAGCCGCATCATGCAGCCGCTGCCTGCCGCAGGCTTCAACCTG
>CAJBIL010000292.1 GCA_903953145.1 uncultured beta proteobacterium | reverse complement strand
GCGGCGCTCGCCGAACCCGAGCGCACGGTGGTTTGCTTTACCGGTGACGGCAGTATTCTGATGAACGTGCAGGAGTTTGTGACGGCGGTGGAGGAGGGCGTCAATGTGAAGATTGTTCTGATGAACAACGCCTCGCTCGGCCTCGTCTTCCAGCAGCAAACGATGTTCTATGGTGAGCGTATTTTTGCTTCGAAATTCAAGGGGCAACCGGATTTCATCAAGGTGGCCGATGCCTTCGGTTTTGCCACCGTTGATCTTGATAAGGAAAGCGATCCGCGCGCCGCCCTGGCCGAAGCCCTTTCGATGCGTGGCCCGATGCTGATCCACGCCAGCATCGACATGCGCGAGCAGGTTCTCCCGATGGTTGCGCCGGGTGCAGCCAATAAAGACATGATTGGAGGTTGAAAATGAATGCAATATCAAAAGCAGAAAACAAGGCGCTCGCCCGCGCAGTGCTGGAACTGGATGTGAACAACCACGCCGGCGTCATGTCGCACGTCGTCAGCATGTTCTCGCGCCGTGCCTATAACGTCGAAGGCATCATCTGCATGCCGGTCGGTAACGGTGCAACCAGCCGCATCTGGCTGCTGGTCAATGAAGACGGGCGTCTTGAACAGATGGTGAAACAACTGGAGAAGCTTGAGGACGTGCTATTTGTGCGTCGACATGGCGCTGAGCATGCGGTGTTTGATCGGCTGGAGGCGTTTTTTCAGTAGCGCGTTAGCGGCCGCGCTTGCCGCCGTCTGCGCCATCGCTTCGTCCGCCATTCAAGGGCTTTTGCGGCCTATGATAAACTTTTAGCCTATTCCAACGCATTCGAGAATTTCATGTCCGGCAACACTCTTGGTACTTTGTTCACGGTGACTTCGTTTGGCGAATCACACGGCGCGGCGATTGGCTGCATTGTTGATGGCTGCCCGCCGGGGTTGGAAATCTGCGAAGCCGATATTCAGGCCGAACTGGATCGGCGCAAGCCGGGAACGTCGCGCCATGTAACGCAGCGCCGTGAGTCAGATACGGTTGAAATTCTTTCCGGGGTGTTTGAAGGTAAAACGACCGGCACGCCGATTGGCTTGCTGATTCGCAATGAAGACCAGCGCAGCAAGGATTACGGCAACATTGCCGAGGCTTTCCGCCCGGGGCATGCCGACTATGCCTACACGCAGAAATACGGCTTCCGTGATTATCGCGGTGGCGGTCGTTCGTCGGCGCGTGAGACGGCGGTGCGTGTGGCGGCTGGTGCGATTGCACGCAAGTGGTTGAACGAGCGCTACGGCGTGACGATTTGCGGCTGGATGAGCCAGCTCGGGCCGATTGCGATTCCGTTTGTGGACGCAATACAGATCACTGAGAACCCGTTTTTTGCGCCCAATGCGGCGATTGTCCCGCAGCTTGAGGCGTACATGGATCAGTTGCGCAAGTCCGGTGATTCGGTGGGCGCGCAGATTACGGTATCGGCGACCGGCGTGCCGCCAGGCTGGGGTGAGCCGGTGTATGACCGTCTCGATGCCGAGATTGCTTACGCGATGATGAATATCAATGCGGTCAAGGGCGTCGAGATTGGTGCCGGCTTTGCCAGTGTGGCGCAGAAGGGCAGCGAGCACGGCGACGAGATGACGCCGGCGGGTTTTTTAAGCAACAACGCGGGCGGTGTGCTCGGTGGGATTTCGACCGGGCAGGACATCGTGGTGAACATGGCGATCAAGCCGACCTCAAGCATTCGTTTGTCACGTCGCTCGGTTAATCTGGCGGGCGAGCCAACAACGGTTGAAACGCATGGCCGGCATGATCCCTGTGTCGGCATTCGTGCAACGCCGATTGCTGAGGCGATGCTGGCACTGGTGTTGATGGATCATGCGTTGCGTCATCGTGCGCAGTGCGGTGATGTGGTGTGCGCTACGCCGAAGATTCCGGGCAGCGTATAATTTGAACTGGCCGCTGGCGTGGTCAGCGGATTTTTTTGGAAATCATCCTATGCAAACATCCATGCTTTCGCACGACCTGCACAAAGAATTCCCGGAGTTGTCGGACAAGATTCACACGCTTAAAACCGGTAATGCGCATTTCGCCCGCCTGTTCGAGCAATACGGCACGCTGGACAACAACATCGTCAAGGCCGAAGAAGGCATCTCGCCGATGGAAGATCTGGCGCTTGAAGCCTTGAAAAAAGAGCGTCTGAAGCTAAAAGACGATTTGTATCACATGCTCAAGGCCCACTAAAAGTCCCCGAATCCGCACGCAGCGCTGTTTGTGCCGATGCATCCGGTAAAATCGCCGGATGCATCAACTCCCCTACTGGCGCCTCTCCGGCTACTACTTCTTTTACTTCGCCTTTATTGGCGCGTTCTCGCCCTATTTCGGGCTTTATCTCCAGTCACTGTCGTTTTCCGCCTGGGACATTGGTTTGTTGATGTCGCAAATGCAATTGATGCGCCTGTTTGGCCCCTATCTTTGGGGGGCGCTGGCGGATCGACTGGCGCGGCGCGTGCCGATTATCCGGCTGGCCGGGTTGATCAGTCTGGTTGGTTTCTCCGCCTTTTTCTTAGTCCGCAGCTTCGAGGCTTTTTTGCTGGCTATGGCATTGCTGGCTTTCTTCTGGAGCGCCGCCTTGCCCCTGGTCGAAACGGTCACGTTCGATCATTTGCGGGAAGAGCCCGCGCGCTACAGCCGCATCCGCCTGTGGGGCTCAGTGGGTTTCATTGTGGCGGTGATGGGCACGGGGGCGTTGCTTGATTATCTGCCGCTACCCAACTTGCTCTGGGTTATCGTGGGCACGCTGTTCGGTATTCTGCTTTATGCGCTGAGCGTGCCCGAAGCCCCCGTGCATGAACACCTCGACGAGCATCCGCCAGTCGGTGAAATTCTTTGTCAGTCTCGTGTCAAGGCGCTGTTTGCTTCGTGTTTTGCCATGTCGGCGGCGCACGGTGCACTTTATATTTTCTACTCAATCTATCTTGCCGACCATGGTTACAGCAAGTCGCTAGTCGGCGGCTTATGGTCGCTAGGGGTCGTAGCGGAGATTGCCGTTTTCTTCTACATGCCCCGCTTGATGCACCACTTTGGCTTGAGAAATATTTTGCTTGCCAGTTTTGCTGCCGCCGTTCTACGTTTCCTGATGATTGCTTGGGGTGTCGAGTCGCTGACCGTGATTGTGCTCGCACAGTTGCTGCATGGCTTGACCTTTGGCGCTTATCATGCGGCATCGATTATGGCGGTCAACCACTGGTTTCCCGGGCGTACTCAGGCGCGTGGGCAGGCACTCTATTCGAGCCTGTCATTCGGTGCCGGTGGCTTGCTGGGCGGCTTGCTCAGTGGCTGGATGTGGGATGGTGTTGGCGCTGCCTGGACTTATACATTGAGTGCGGCTTTTGCTTTGCTTGGCCTGATGCTTGTTGTTGCCTGGGTCCATGATGCCGATTGAGTCCGGTCGGCGAAGATGTCGTGTCTCGCGTTGTTGATGCTCCAAACTCTGCTTAAGGTGGCTTATGAATTTTCGCGTCTTTAAAGTTTGCTCCGTGCTATTCGTAGCCGTTGTTTTTGTGGTGGGTTGTGCGACCGTGCACACCACGTCCGGAGGCGCTGTTGGCGTTGAACGGCAACAGACAATGCTGGTTTCTGCCAGCGATGTTAATCGATCAGCGGATAAAGCTTATCGGGAAACAATTCGCGTCGCACAGACGAAAAATAGTCTGAATCGTGATCCGGCAGAGTTAGCTCGTGTAAGAGCCATTGCAGGGCGTCTAACTCAAGCAACGGGGGTTTTCCGCAGTGATGCGCCTTCCTGGCAATGGGAGGTAAATGTGCTGAGTTCGAAAGAGCTCAACGCCTGGTGTATGCCCGGCGGGAAAATTGCGGTTTACACGGGTTTGATTGAGCAGCTTCACGTCACCGATGATGAGCTTGCTGCGGTGATGGGGCATGAAATTGCACATGCCTTGCGCGAGCATGGGCGGGAGAAAGCCGGGCAGGCGGCAGGCGTTGGATTGGCTGCCGCACTTGGGGGCGCTTTGCTGGGGGCACAGTACGGCGTTGATCCAAGCCTCGGTCAGAATATGATTGGCGCATTCGGTGATCTTGCCTTTATGCGCCCGAACTCTCGTGGGATGGAGCAGGAGGCTGATCGGATTGGCGTCGAGTTGGCTGCTCGTGCTGGCTATGATCCGCATGCGGCAATTACCTTGTGGGAAAAAATGAGCCGTGTTTCGGGCGGACAACCGCCGCAGTGGCTATCTACGCATCCCTCGCATCAATCGCGGATTGCTGATTTGCGTAATTACGCGGATCGTGTGCAGTCGCTTTATCTGGCTGCAAAGAAACCTGGTTGATTTAATCTCCGTTTGGTCAACGCAAACACGCAAACCAGCGGCTGACAACGCCGCCGGCCCTGTGACATAATTGAATGTTCTCATTGGCCGCTCGTGGCCTAACGTTGCCGGATAGCCAAAAATGCCGCAGACCTTATACGACAAGCTTTGGCAGAACCACGTGGTGCATGAAGAAGCCGATGGCACCGCGCTGCTCTATATTGACCGCCACCTGGTGCACGAAGTGACCAGCCCGCAAGCCTTTGAAGGGCTGAAACTGGCCGGGCGCAAGCCGTGGCGCGTGTCTTCGGTGGTGGCTACGGCGGATCACAATACGCCGACCAATCATTGGGATCGCGGGATTGAAGATGAGGTTTCCCGTCTGCAGGTGGAAACCCTCGACGCCAATATCCGTGAGGTCGGCGCTTTAGCCTATTTTCCTTTCAAGGATCCGCGTCAGGGCATCGTGCATGTGGTCGGGCCTGAAAATGGCGCGACTTTGCCCGGCATGACCGTGGTGTGCGGCGATTCGCATACCAGTACGCATGGTGCGTTTGGCTGCATGGCACACGGTATCGGTACTTCGGAAGTCGAGCACGTGCTGGCGACGCAGTGCCTGCTGCAGAAAAAGTCAAAAACAATGCTGCTGCGCGTCGATGGCAAGCTTGGCAAGGGTGTTACCGCCAAGGATATCGCGCTGGCCATTATTGGCAAGATCGGTACCGCAGGCGGTACGGGCTACGCCATCGAGTTTGGTGGCAGCGCGATTCGCAGCTTGTCGATGGAAGGGCGCATGACCTTGTGCAATATGGCGATTGAAGCCGGTGCACGCCTTGGCTTTATCGCTGTTGACGATGTGACAATCAACTACGTGAAGGGGCGTCCTTTTGCCCCCAAAGCGAGTGACTGGGATGCAGCAGTAGCCTACTGGCGAACCTTGCATAGCGATGAAGGGGCGCAGTTCGACTGTGTGCTCGATCTGCGTGCCGATGACATCCAGCCGCAGGTGACGTGGGGTACGTCGCCTGAGATGGTCGTGGCGATAGATGGCTGTGTGCCCGATCCGGTGAAGGAAAAAGACCCGGTCCGGCGTGAAGGTATGGAGCGTGCGCTGCAGTACATGGGGCTTAATCCAAATACGCCCATCAAGGCGATCAAGATCGACAAGGTGTTTATCGGCTCGTGCACCAACTCGCGTATCGAGGATCTGCGCGCTGCTGCGGCGGTCGTCAAAGGTCGGAAGGTGGCGGCGAGTGTCAAACTTGCTCTGGTGGTGCCGGGTTCCGGCCTCGTCAAGCAGCAGGCTGAACGCGAAGGGCTGGATAAGGTGTTCATTGCCGCCGGTTTTGAGTGGCGCGAACCGGGTTGTTCGATGTGTCTGGCGATGAATGCTGACCGTCTGGAGCCGGGTGAGCGTTGTGCATCAACGTCGAACCGTAATTTTGAAGGCCGGCAGGGTGCCGGTGGGCGAACCCATCTGGTCAGCCCTGAAATGGCGGCTGCGGCGGCGATTGCCGGGCATTTTGCCGATGTTCGTGAAATTATTTGAGACAGGAAAGATCATGAAATTTTTTTGTACACTGATGCTTGTCGTTCTCGCTATCTCTTCGTCTGCATGCAATACCGTTTCGGGTATCGGTAAGGATATTGAAAAAGGCGGACAAGCCATCGAGAAGGCTGCCAAGTAATGGACAAGTTTGTTCGTCTTGAGGGGCTGGTTGCACCGCTGGATCGCGCCAATGTCGATACCGATGCGATCATCCCCAAGCAATTTTTGAAGTCGATCAAGCGTTCAGGTTTCGGCCCGAATCTGTTTGATGAGTGGCGCTATATGGATATCGGTCAGCCGGGGCGGGATAACTCACAGCGGCCGCGTAACCCGAATTTCGTGCTCAATCAGCCGCGCTATCAGGGCGCGCAGATTTTACTGACGCGCAAGAATTTCGGCTGCGGCAGCTCGCGCGAACATGCGCCGTGGGCCTTGCTCGACTTTGGCTTTCATGCGGTGATCGCCGAGAGTTTTGCCGATATTTTTTTCAACAACTGTTTCAAGAACGGCATTCTGCCGATCGTGCTACCGGCCGCAGAACTCGATGCCTTGTTTGCGCAGGTTGAGGCGACGCCGGGCTACAAGCTGACGATTGATCTTGAGCGGCAAGTGGTTGTGCGGCCGGACGGCAAGGCGCTGCCCTTCGACGTGGATGCTTTCCGCAAGGAATGTCTGATTAACGGCTGGGATGATATCGGTCTGACCTTGCGTCATGCCGATCTGATTAAAACCTTTGAAGAAAAACGCCGTATCGCACAGCCCTGGCTGTTTGCATAAAGGATGAGTATGAAGATTTGTGTTCTCCCGGGCGATGGTATCGGCCCGGAAATCATGGCCGAAGCCGTCCGTGTTCTGCAATCGCTTGATCTCAAATTCGAGATGGAAGAAGCGCACCTCGGCGGCTGTGCCGTCGATGCGACCGGTGAGCCTTATCCGGAAGCCACCCAGCGTCTCGCCCAGGCGGCTGATGCCGTGCTGCTGGGTGCCGTGGGCGGCCCGCAATGGGATACGCTGCCCCGGGAACAGCGTCCGGAGCGTGGTCTGCTCGGTATTCGCAAGCAACTCGGGCTGTTCGCCAATCTGCGTCCGGCGATTCTTTACCCGGAACTGGCCAACGCATCCACGCTCAAGCCCGAAGTGGTGGCGGGGCTGGACATTCTGATCGTGCGCGAACTGACCGGCGACATTTATTTCGGCCAGCCACGCGGCATCGAGATGCGCGACGTGGACGGACAAAAGCAGCGTTATGGTTTCAATACCATGCACTACACCGAAAGCGAGATTCGCCGCATCCTGCGCGTCGCTTTTGAGGCCGCGCGCAAACGCAATAAAAAGCTGTGTTCGGTCGATAAGATGAATGTGCTGGAAACCACGCAGTTATGGCGTGACGTGGCCATTGAGACGGCTCCGGAATATCCGGATGTGGAACTGTCGCATATGCTGGTCGATAACGCTGCGATGCAGTTGGTGCGTAATCCGAAGCAGTTCGACGTGATGGTTACCGGCAACATGTTCGGCGATATTCTGTCGGACGAGGCGTCGATGCTGACCGGCTCGATTGGCATGCTGCCGTCGGCGTCACTCGATGCCAACAACAAAGGCCTGTACGAGCCGAGCCACGGTTCAGCACCGGACATCGCCGGTAAAGGTATCGCCAATCCGCTGGCCACGATTTTGTCGGCAGCGATGATGCTGCGCTACACCTTTGCACAGGAGGAGGCTGCGCAGCGTATTGAGCGTGCTGTGAAGAAGGTACTGGCGCAGGGCTATCGCACCGGTGATATTTTTGAAGCCGGAACACAGAAGGTGGGCACGAAGGCAATGGGCGACGCGGTTCTGGCGGCGCTGTAAATCGGTTTTTTGGATAAAGGTGAAATGATGAAAAAAGTCGGTCTGGTGGGTTGGCGCGGTATGGTCGGTTCTGTCCTCATGCAGCGCATGGTGGAAGAGCGCGATTTTGATCACATCGAGCCGGTGTATTTCTCGACGTCGGCAGCCGGCGGCAAGGCGCCGACGCTGGGCGGCAAGGAAGGCGGCAATCTGCACGATGCGATGTCGATCGATGCGCTCAAGCAGTGCGATATCGTCATTACCTGTCAGGGCGGCGATTACACCAAGGAAGTCTTCCCCAAGCTGCGTGCGGCCGGCTGGACCGGTCACTGGATCGACGCCGCTTCGGCGCTGCGTATGGAAAAGGACGCTGTGATCATTCTCGATCCGGTTAACCTCAACGTGATCCAGGATTCGCTTGCCAAGGGCGGCAAGAACTGGATCGGCGGCAACTGCACCGTTTCCCTGATGCTCATGGGGCTCGGCGGGCTGTTCCAGAACGACCTGATCGAGTGGGTCAGCGCGATGACTTATCAGGCCGCTTCAGGTGCCGGTGCGCAGAACATGCGCGAGTTGCTATCGCAAATGGGCACGCTGCATGATGCCGTCAAGGCTGAGCTGGCTGATCCGGCGTCGGCGATTCTTGATATCGACCGCAAAATTGCCGAAACGATGCGCGCATCAAGTTTTCCGACCAAAAATTTCCGTGGCACGGCGCTGGCCGGCAGCCTGATCCCATGGATCGACGTGCCGGTTGAGGGTGGTCAGTCGAAAGAAGAGTGGAAGGGCGGTGCCGAGTGCAACAAGATCCTCGGTCGTCCGGCTTTCCGTTCGCCCGGCAGTATCCCGATTGACGGCCTGTGCGTGCGCATCGGCGCCATGCGTTGCCACTCGCAGGGTCTGACCATCAAGCTGAAGAAGGATGTGCCGCTCGACGAAGTGACCGACATCATCGCCAAGGCCAATCAATGGGTAAAAGTTGTTCCGAATGAG
>CAJBIL010000291.1 GCA_903953145.1 uncultured beta proteobacterium | reverse complement strand
CATCGCCAACCCTGCATTCTTCTGCCCGGGCGGCAAGGAGTTGATGCCGGAGCGCACCTGCTCGGCAACCCGCGCACTGGTGAATAGACCCAGACAAAGCATGGCCGCCAAAAACTGCTGAACAATCGGATTACTCTGTTTGTAGGCCGTGCCGATACTCTCGGGAACGAGCTCCGGCAAAACGAAATACCAGAGAAACAACTGCACCAACAACGGGATATTGCGGAAAAGTTCGACGTAAGCCGTCGCAATCCCTGACACCCATTTATTCGGCACCGTACGACACACGCCGACCACTGCACCAAGCGCCAGCGCAATCAGCCAGGCGCTCAACGATAGCCCGATGGTCATCTTGAAGCCGTAGATCATCCAGCCCAGATAGGTGTCGTCCCCGGTCGCCGTCGGCTGGAGGAATACCCCCCAGTGCCAGTTGTAATCCATTGCCCGCTCCTGCCTTGGTGGTCCGAATTTTTAGCTGCGGATTACTCGAAAGCCTTGTCGTTCGGTGCCTTGTACAGCGCCTTCATGGCATCAGAGAGTGGGAAGCCCAGATTCAAGCCCTTCGGCGGGATTGGCTGCAAAAACCACTTGGCGTAGATCGCCTCGACTTCACCCGAGGTCATGACCTTGGCCAGCGCGCCATCCACCAGTTTTTTGAACGCCGGATCATCCTTGCGCAACATGCAGCCGTAAGCCTCATACGATTGCGGCGTGCCGACCACCGCCCAGTCGCTGGCCCGCTTGGCCTTGGCCATTTCACCAAAGAGCAGAGCATCGTCCATCATGAAAGCCACGGCACGGCCGGTTTCCAGCGTCAAAAAGGATTCGCCGTGATCCTTGGCGCTAATCACGTTCATACCCATTTTTTTGTCTTCATTCATCTTGCGGATCAAACGCTCGGAAGTAGTGCCGGCCGTAGTGACGACATTTTTGCCGGCGAGATCGGCAAAATCCTTGATGCCCGAGTTGTGCTTGGTCATCAGCCGGGTGCCGATGATAAAGATGGTGTTGGAGAATCCCACCTGCTTCTGCCGCTCGGTGTTGTTGGTGGTTGAGCCGCACTCAAAATCGACGGCGCCGTTTTGCACCAGCGTAATGCGATTTGACGAGGTCACCGGCATCAGCTTGACGTCCAGCTTGCTCATTTTGAGGTCTGTCTTGATCGCATCAACCACCTTGAGCATCAGCTCCTGCGAATAACCGATCACCTGCTGTTTATCGTCGTAGTAGGAGAAGGGAATCGACGACTCACGATGACCCAACGTAATCGCGCCGGTTTCCTTGATCTTCTTCAGCGTGCCGGTCAGCTCCTGAGCCAATGCGGAAGCGGAAAAAAATGCGCTGGAAATCAGTGCGGCACTGGCCAAAGAGGTGACGAAGCGGGCGGAATATTTGAACATTTCTCTCTCCTTTGAGACGGATATGGATCGGGCCGGTAGCGAGTAAAGCTTTCAGTGGAGAATCATTGCACGACTCAGGCCACGCACCAAAAAATTTTAACGGCTCGCACACGATTTACAATCAGCAAACTCTCTTGTGATCTCAAAACCCATGACAACCGCCCCGATTCGCTACACCCTCCGCCCGATCAACCCCGAAGCGCACCTTTTTGAAGTCACCTGCTGCGTCACCGAGCCGGATGCCGCAGGCCAGCACTTCGCCTTACCTGCGTGGATACCCGGCAGCTACCTGATCCGCGATTTTGCCCGGCACATTGTTGCGATCCGCGCCGAAGCCGACGGCAAGGCGGTGCGTCTCGACAAAATTGACAAGCACACCTGGCAAGCCGCCGCACTCAAAAAATCCGCAGCGATCACCGTCACCTGCGAGGTCTATGCCTGGGAT
>CAJBIL010000290.1 GCA_903953145.1 uncultured beta proteobacterium | reverse complement strand
TTGCTGCTGAGTTGTGAGGCGTTGCCTATGCCGCTGTTCATGATCGACTCCTTGTTACGAATTGGAAGGGTGCCGTGCACTTGGCCCGGTGTGGCGGAATAAGCAAGTTATCGGCCCAAGCGGGGAAAAATGAGGGGTGGTTTGGGTTAAGCAGGGTAAAGGTTTGTTAAGAAATTTCTCCGGTGTCATTTTCCCGGGGTGCTGCACAGGCGTTGGCCTGCAAGGCTTTGCGGTTTTATAGCGGCAAGCCCGGCCTGCCGGCAATATTTGCCGCGACTTCCTTGCGCTGTTCCGGTGTTAGCAGAGCGAAGATTTTCTGGTCTGTCTGGGTGCGCAGCAGGGCAATTTCGCTTTCTGCGTTGGCGGCAGCGCGGGCCAGCGTTCTGGCGCGTTCTTCATCGTAGCGCTCGGTAAAAGCGCCCTGATGCAATTCATTCATTGACTGACGGGCGATTTTCCCTTTTTCGTGCATCAGCGGCGCCTGTTTGAGCATCAGTTCAAAGACTTTATCTTGCTGGGCATCGCTGAGTTTTACCCCGTGCAGGAAAGGCGGTATCGGCTCGTGTCCCCCCGGGTTTTGTGCGTGATGGCTCATTTTTGCCATGCACGCATGGTCGTCGCCTGCCGGCGGTTGTGCGAGAGCGAGAAATGGGGTGGCCAGCAGCAGGGTGGCTAGAATTTTGGTTTTCATGATGCGCTCCAGAGTGAAGTTTCCGCCATGCCGGAAGTGGCTTGACGATGAAGCGCATTGTTGGCGAGCGCCGGGTTAAGCGCTGTTGGGTGGCGGTAAAAAACTGTAAAGAGGGTGTTTGCACGAACCTGGCCTCGTTATGATCTGCGGCATGAGAAAGACGGTAATTGATAAACGGAGCGTGCGATGACGGCAGTGTTGCTGGTGGATGACGATGTTGAGCTTGCCGGAATGTTGGCTGATTATCTGGCTCAGGATGGTTTTACGGTGGGTTTGGCGCATGACGGTGAGCGCGGTGTGGCGGAAGCGCTGACCGGCAATTACGCGATTGCCGTGCTTGATGTGATGATGCCGAAACTATCGGGAATCGAAGCCTTGCGGCGGATTCGTGCCGCCAGCACGATGCCGGTCTTGATGCTGACTGCACGCGGCGATGAGATGGACCGGATCGTCGGCCTTGAGCTCGGGGCTGATGATTATGTCCCCAAGCCATGTTTGCCGCGTGAACTGGCCGCCCGGCTACGCGCGATCCTGCGGCGCAGCGGCCAGTCCGGCGAAGCGCCGGGTGCGCCGCTGGTATTTGGGGCCTTGTGCGTTCGTCCGGAGCAACGCCGCGTCGAGTGGGCGGGGCAGCCGGTTGAGTTGACCGGCACGGAGTATGGCCTGATTGAAGTGCTGGCGCGCCATGCTGGCCGCCCGGTGAGCAAGGGCGAACTTTCCGAACAGGCGCTGGGGCGGCCTTTGGCGCGCTTTGACCGGAGTATTGATGTGCATTTGTCCAGCATTCGCCACAAGCTGGGAACGCTGGCCGATGGTCGCTCCTGTATCCAGACGGTTTATCGTCAGGGTTACCAGTTGATCCGGGAGTAGGTGATGGGGCGGCTGTTCTGGAAATTTTTTCTGTTTATCTGGCTGGCGCAGCTAGCTGGCGCCGTTGGGACGGGTTTCGTCTTCTGGCTTGAACGTCAGCCTTTTGAGGCACGTTTAGCGTCTGGCCCGTTGGTTGATGATGGCCCGCCGGGCGTTTCTCCCGGCGACCGGCATGCACCGCGACCACCGCCGTCGCATGAACATCCACACTTGCCGATCCCAATTCCAATCCCAATCCCGGTCATTATTGGCGGCATCCTCGCCAGCCTGTTTTGTGCCGCCGGGCTGGCCTGGTATATCGCCAAACCGATTCGCCAGTTACGCGGTGCTTTTGAGGCGGTTGCCGAGGGTGATCTTGAGGCGAAAGTGAGCGATAGCATGGGCGCCCGGCATGATGAGCTGGCTGATCTCGGTCATGATTTTGATCGCATGACCGCACGTTTGCGTGCCCTGATGGACGGCCAGACGCGCCTGCTGCATGACGTTTCTCATGAACTACGTTCGCCGCTTGCCCGTTTGCATGCAGCCATTGGTCTGGCCCGCCAGCAGCCGGCGCGGATGGAGGACAGCTTGCAACGGATCGAGCGCGAGGGCGAGCGGATGAACCGTCTGGTCGGCGAACTGCTGACGCTATCGCGCCTTGAGGCGGGTGTTGGCGTGCCTGTCGAGCCGGTCGAACTGGCCGAGTTGCTTGGTGATCTGCTCGAAGATGCCCGCTTTGAAGCTGCGGCGCGGCATGTGCGGGTTGACTGCCCGGCCTTGCCGAATTTCCGGGTGCAGGCCAATGGCGAAATGTTGCAGCGGGCGATTGAAAATGTGCTGCGCAATGCGCTGCGCTTTTCACCCGTTGGCGGCGTGGTTGGCGTTGAGGTCACCCTGCTGGCGCTGGATCGCTGCCGCATCATGATTGTTGATCAGGGGCCGGGCGTGCCGGCCGACGCGTTGGCGTCGATCTTCACCCCCTTTTTTCGTGGCGCCTCAACGGGTGAGGGCTACGGGCTGGGTTTAGCCATCGCGCGCCGCGTGCTGGCTGCGATTAACGGCAAGATTTATGCGGAAAATCGATCAGAAGGCGGTTTGCGGGTGGTCATTGAGTTGCCGGTTTTGCCGTTCGAATAACCCCCCGTGCCAGGAGGCAATTGGCCGGCAGGGCTTATAAAACGGCAATCTAGCACCTTAGTTCTCGAAGCGTGGCGTATTCATTGGCCTGGCGGCCAGTACATGCGCTAGATCGCCATTTGGTGCGCCTTCCAGGGGTGCTGTGTTTTTATACTGGCTTTATCAGGCAACGCTCGCCAATGGCCGAAAGACTGGCGCAGCCGGTTAGCGCCATGGTCATTTCCAGTTCATCACGCAGCAAACGCAGGACATGTGCCACGCCGAGTGCTCCGGCCGCCGCCAGTCCCCAAATATAAGGGCGGCCAATCAATACGGCGCTGGCACCGAGCGCGATGGCCTTGAAGACGTCGCTACCATTGCGGATGCCGCTGTCGAGCAGCACCGGCACGCGCCTGCTGGTTTCTTTGAGGATGGCAGGTAGCGCGTCAATGCTCGTTGGTGCACCGTCGAGTACGCGGCCACCATGGTTGGAGACGATCAGGCCATCACAGCCCAGCGCCAGCGCCTGTCGTGCATCGTCGCCATGCAGGACGCCCTTGAGTAGTAACGGGACACGGATCTGGTCGCGCAACCAGGCCAGATCTTCCCAGGTCGGTG
>CAJBIL010000289.1 GCA_903953145.1 uncultured beta proteobacterium | reverse complement strand
TCTGGTGGCCGAGGGTGGCCGCATGCGCCGTCAGCGTGATCTGGCTTACGCATTGATGACGGCGATCCCCGGCGTGACCTGCGTCAAGCCAAAAGCCACGCTGTATATGTTCCCAAGGCTTGATCCGGCGGTTTACCCGATTGCGGACGATCAGGCATTTATTGCCGAGTTGCTTGAAGAGGAACGAGTATTGCTGGTGCAGGGCAGCGGCTTCAACTGGCCGAATCCGGATCACTTCCGCCTCGTATTTTTGCCGCACGAAGACGATTTGCGTGAAGCCATCGGCCGCCTTGCCCGCTTCCTTGAAGGCTATCGCAAGCGGCACGGCACCTGAAATCAAAGCTAATATCAAATATTCCATTAACACTTATTACTTAACAAAGAGCATCTTATGAAACCGATCAACGTTGGACTTCTTGGCATCGGCACCGTCGGTGGCGGTACTTTTACTGTTCTTAAGCGTAACGCCGAGGAAATTGCACGTCGTGCCGGCCGGCCGATTCAGGTCAGCATCGTGGCTGACAAGAACACCGAGCTGGCGAAGCAGGTAACGGGCGGCAGCTGCAAGATCACCGACGATGCGTTTGCCGTGGTCAATGATCCTGAAGTGGATATCGTGGCCGAAATGATCGGTGGTTGCGGTGTGGCCAAGGAGCTGGTGCTGAAGGCCATCGAAAACGGCAAACATGTGGTCACCGCCAACAAGGCGCTGCTCGCTACGCATGGCAACGAGATTTTTTCGGCAGCGCAGAAGAAGGGCGTCATTGTTGCCTTCGAAGCGGCCGTCGCCGGTGGTATTCCGATCATCAAGGCGCTGCGCGAAGGCCTGACGGCCAATCGTATCGAATGGATCGCCGGCATCATCAACGGCACCACCAACTTTATTCTCTCCGAGATGCGCGACAAGGGCTTGTCTTTTGAAACCGTGCTCAAGGAAGCGCAACGCCTCGGTTACGCCGAAGCCGACCCGACTTTTGACGTTGAAGGCGTAGACGCCGCGCACAAGCTGACGATCATGAGCGCCATCGCTTTTGGCAACTCGATGAGCTTCGACAAGGCGCACATCGAAGGCATCAGCAAGCTTGATGCCGCCGATATCCGCTACGCCGAACAACTCGGCTACCGCATCAAGCTGCTCGGCATCACCAAGCGCATGCCTGAAGGTGTCGAACTGCGCGTGCATCCGACACTGATTCCGGCCAAACGCCTGATCGCCAACGTCGAAGGCGCGATGAACGCCGTGCTGGTCAAGGGCGATGCAGTGGGCCCGACACTTTATTACGGCAAGGGCGCCGGTGCCGAGCCAACCGCTTCCTCGGTGATTGCCGACCTCGTCGATATCACGCGCATGCACACCGCCGACCCCGAGCACCGCGTACCGCATCTGGCCTTCCAGCCGGACGCCATGGTTGATCTGCCGATTCTGCCGCTGTCGGAAATCGTCACCAGCTACTACCTGCGCCTGCGTGTTGAAGACAAACCGGGCGTGCTGGCCGACATCACGCGCATTTTGGCTGACCAGCAGATCTCGATTGACGCGATGATTCAGCGTGAGCCGGGCGAGGGTGAAGACCAGACCGATATCATCATCCTGACCCACCAGACGCGTGAGAAGAACGTCGATGCCGCGATTACCAAGATCGAATCGCTCACCGCCGTGAAGGGCAAACTCACCCGCCTGCGTCTGGAAGAGTTGTTGTAACTGAAATGCGGTGATGCCCCTGAAAGCGCTGGGGACATCACCCATTCAGATCAAAGACATAGACCCAAAGACAGCGGAAAATTACTGCTCCATTAACGTGACTTCAAGGAAATCTCATGCACGCTTGCGACCAGCCCACTCAGGAAGCGCTTTATCCCTTCGACGCGCGCGGCATCGCCAAG
>CAJBIL010000288.1 GCA_903953145.1 uncultured beta proteobacterium | reverse complement strand
CCACGCAAATCGCGGATCTCCGAAATTTTTTCTCCGGCAGCCAGTCGATGCGCCAGCGCCACGATGGCGCGCTCGGCGCTGCCGAAAATCAGCATGTCGGCTTTCGAGTCCGGCAGCACCGAACGGCGTACCTTGTCTGACCAGTAGTCATAGTGGGCGATACGGCGCAGGCTGGCCTCGATTGAGCCGATCACCACATTGGCCTGCGAAAAAGCCTCGCGGCAACGCTGCGCATAAACAACGACGGCGCGATCCGGGCGCTTGTTGCCTTCGGCATTCGGCGTGTAGGCATCGTCCGAACGCGGTTTGCGATCCGAGGTATAGCGATTGACCATCGAATCCATGTTGCCGGCGGTCACGCCAAAAAACAGATTCGGCTTGCCAAGCGCCCGAAAAGCCTTCGCCGAAAGCCAGTCCGGCTGGCTGATAATCCCCACCCGGAATCCCTGCGCCTCCAGCAAACGGCCGACCAGCGCCATGCCAAAGCTCGGATGGTCGATATAGGCATCGCCGGTAACGAGGATGATGTCGCACGAATCCCAGCCCAGCACGTCCATCTCGGCACGCGACATCGGCAGGAAAGGCGCCGGGCCAAAACGCTTGGCCCAGTGTTTACGATAGGAAAAGAGATTTTTCGGGAGGCTATCGAATGCCTCCGCCTTGACGGTATTCATGGGGAACGCATTCTACAGGAGCGTGAGAAGGATGCCCGAAGCGTAAGCAAGACGATCGAACATAGACTTAGGCAAAACTCAAGCCGTTTTGTTCAATTTAACGTGGACCTACCCGACGCACGCCGCCTGTGTCGTTCTGTAGGTCGGGCTTCAGCCCGACATTCAACGCCATTGTCAGGGTGAAGCCGCGCCTTGGGCCACGACCTACCCGACGAGGTGATTTCATCATCAGGGATGGCTTTAATACAATCCTCGTTAGACTAAAAACTCAGGATGAAACAGCGTAATCGCGGGCCAGTCGTTGTTGCAGGCTGCGCGCCTGTTTCAGTGACTCTTTAAGAATATGCCGGTCAAGCGCATGCAATCGATCCGGATTGACACGATTGGGCGCAGCGCTCTGGCTGGCCTGCTGTTCAAGGCGCAGACGTTGAATATGCTGGAATGCATCAATCAGTGCGGCGGTTTCGTGCAAGGGCATGCCAATTTCAATGGCCACGACACGCAAACGTTCAACCGTATTGGTATCCGGCACGCCCTTGGCCAGCGCGTAGATGCGCGCCACATCGACAAACGGGCGAGCGCCGTGAATCTTGAGGTCGATGGTATGCGGGAAATCCTTGTTGCCGTCGTAACGAAACCCCTGCATCCAGTTGAGCGGTGAAGTCCAGTTCATCGTGTTATCAACCAGCGCACGCAGGAAAATCGGGTATTGCGGTGAACGGTGTAGCAGCCAGTCGCGCAGGTCGCCGGCCAGTGATTCCTGGCCGTAAAGTACGCGAAAATCAAAGAAAATCGTTGAGTTGAGCAAAGCTTCCGGCTCTGCGCTCTGCATCCAGTGACCAAAGGCCTGCTGCCACTCGTCAAGCGACAGGCACCACGCCGGGTTGCCGGCCATGATGTTGCCTGTACAAAGCGGAAAACCGCAGGCGTCAAGGGCTTGATTGACGGCGCGGGCGAAAGGCAGGAAATCGGCGCGTAAAGCGTCTGCTTCCTCGCTCGACGAGGCCGCAAAAATCAGCCCGTTATCCTGGTCGGTGGACAGCGTCTGCTCAAGCCGCCCTTCCGAACCAAATACCAGCCAGCACCACGGCACATAAGGGAGATCAAAATTACCCGCAGTAAGCTCGAT
>CAJBIL010000287.1 GCA_903953145.1 uncultured beta proteobacterium | reverse complement strand
CAGTGAGTGGATGACGATGTCGGCGCCGTGTTCAAACGGGCGGCACAGGTAGGGCGACGGCACGGTGTTGTCGACGATCAGCGGCACGCCATGACGATGCGCGATCTCGGCGAGTTGCTCGAAGTCGGTGACATTGCCGAGCGGGTTGCCGACCGACTCGCAGTAAATGGCCTTGGTTTTGCCGTCGATTAACGCTTCAAAGCTGGCCGGGTCATGATAGTCGGCGAAGCGCACTTCAATGCCGTATTGCGGCAGGGTGTGGGCGAACAGGTTGTAGGTGCCGCCGTAGAGCGTTGCTGCCGAGACGATGTTGTCGCCAGCTTCGGCGATGGTCATGATCGCGTAAGTGATCGCTGCCTGACCGGAAGCGAGGGCGAGGCCGGCAATGCCGCCTTCCATCGCGGCGACGCGCTTTTCGAGCACGTCCTGCGTCGGGTTCATGATGCGTGTGTAAATATTGCCGGCTACCTTGAGGTCAAACAGGTCGGCGCCGTGCTGCGTGCTGTCGAAGGCGTATGAGGTGGTCTGGTAGATCGGTACGGCCACGGCCTTGGTGGTTGCTTCGGGGCTGTAGCCGGCATGGATGGCGAGGGTTTCGAGTTTCATGCGATCTCCGTGGGTGCGATGGGCGCGTTTGGTGTTGTGCAAATGAACGCGGATTTTAGCACTTGGCGGCACTGCAAAAGAAACAGCGCCCGCGTGGGGCGCCGTCGATTGAGGGCGGGGAGCTTGCCCCTGAAGCCTTACAGGCTGGCAATGTGGTTGTTGCTGACGCGAACGCGGTCGCCGCTGTGCCACATCGGCTGCTGTGTTTCGGTGACGGTGCGCAGACTGCCATCGTCAAGCCGCACGGTGATCTGGTACTGGCGTGAGCCGCGTGCGTTTTTCTCGACTTCGTGGCCGGCGTAAGCACCGCCCAGCGCACCGACAACGGTCGCCACATCGCGCCCGCGTCCGTTACCCACCTGGTGCCCGAGGACGCCACCAAGCAAGGTGCCGGCGACTGCGCCAAGGCCCGTTCCCTGGCCTTCCTGCGCCATTTCGCGGATGCTTTCGACCGTACCGCAGTCACGGCAGACGTTTTGTGTCTGACGGCTGTTTTCGACGTAGATGCCACTGTCGTTAACCGGCGTGTTGGCGGCCGGCGGCGGCACTGGGTTTGCGCCACGATAGGTAAGGTTCGGGCTGGCCTCAACGGCAACGGGCGCAGGTGCGGCGACTTTACGCGGTGCGGCTGCCTGCTTTGCCGGTCGATGATCGCTAGTATTGACGGGATTAACGGTGATGCTCGAACCGGCCGGGATGTTCAAGGTGGCGGTTTTTTCTGTCGATGCGGGGATTGTCGGTATCACCGCCGGCATCGCCTGCGGTGCCATCGCAACCTGCGCGACGGGGGCGAGTGGTGCGCTTGGTGCGCCATGGTTAGCGGGCAGCCAGCCCGCGATCGAAGCCAGCCCGGCAAGGCTGACCAGGGTGACGGAAGTGGCGGCGACCAGAATCATCGGGTGGGTGTTGCGCATCGGGGTTTCCATGTTCTGCTCACTTTGTGGTTGGTTGATGCCCGATTAACGCATGCCAAACCTGCGCGCTGACATCCGATACAAACGCTTACAAATTAGCCGGCGTTTGATTTTTTTCAGGTGCTATTCGCTGCAAGGCGCATGGATTGGCGCTCTAACATGTGCGATGGCTGGAGAGCCGCATGGATATTGGCCTGGCGATGATCGAATGTGCTAGATCGCCAATCCATGCGGGTTGCAGCCATGGTGCTTAAAATGGATCGACACCAAAGCGGCTGGCTCAAGCTTCCGAAGCGGCGGGTGGCGGGCTAATTCGCCGTAACAGGAAACGTGCCGGGTCGACAGTAGCAGCGAGTTCGGATTCGACCGGCCAGGGTTCGCCTTCGAGCTGGCTGGCGAGCAACTCGGCCATCAGCATCGACCAGACCAGGCCGCGTGCGCCATAGCCGGAGGCGATGTAGAGCCCCGGCCAGCGTTCAATGGCAGAGAAGTCCCGGCCTTGCGGGCGGGCGTCGGGGTGGTGGAGTTGGCCGATCATTGGCAGCCGGTCTTGCGAGACGGGGCGGAAGCCAACCCGGCCAGCCAGTGATTGCGGCGTGGCGTCAGCGCAGTAGCCGGGCAGCATGTCTTGCAAATGCTGGAGGTTGGCGGCGTGGTCGCCGTCGCGCAACGCCGCTTCGCCGCCCCGGTGAAAGCTGGCGCCGACGCAATGCAGGCCACGGTAGGCGGGCGTGAGATAGCCTTTGCCACAGACCACGGCGCGCAACGGCGACCCGGTCGGCGCCGGCAGATGGCTGACCTGGCCGCGAAAGCGGAACAGCGGCAGATGCGCCGCTTGCGGTAGGCGAATGGTGTCAGTGGCGCCCGCCAGAATCAGCTGCGGCGCGCGGGCGATCATTTTCCCGGCGGCGTCGAGTACCGTCCATTGCGAATCTTCGTACAGGATCGTTTCAATGCTGCGGCCAAATTGCGCGTGCAGGTTCGTGCCGGCACGCGCAAGCGCGGCGCGGCAAAGGCTGGCGGGATTCACCCAGGCGCCGCCGGCAAACCACAAACCATTGCCGGCGACCGGCAGGCCGGCGAGTTGAGCCGCTTCTTCGGCATCGACAAAACGGACAAATTCCGGCGGGAAACCGTTGCGGGCGAGGATCTCGCGTTGCTTGTCGGCCTGCCCGGCATCGTGGGCGAGTTGCAGAACGCCGCAGTCTGCCCAGTCAATGCCGTTGTCTGCGGACGCCGTCTGTTGCCATTCGGCCAGCGTGCGCAGGGCATAGAGATAGCTCGCGTGGTTGAGGCGCGACACCCGGTTGTTGTCGAGCGAGAGCATGGGCAGCATGGCCGCCGTGAGGTTGCCTGAAGTTTCCTGCGCGGCGGCGTCGTGGCGTTCGATCAAATCAACGCGCCAGCCACGCGTCGCCAGGCGCTCGCTAACCAGGCAGCCCGCCAGCCCGGCACCGATCACGATGGCATGGCGATCCGTGCTTTCCGGCGTTGCTTCATGCACTGTCTGGCTGGTACGGCAGGCGCGGAGCGTTTGCCGTTTGTGGCCGAAGCGTGGCCCTTTTTCCACCGTGAAACCCATCGTCGCCAGCGCGCTACGCAGCGCACCCGACACGCTCCAGGTGGCAACAGTGGCATTTTCTGCCGCCATCAGGCAGATTTCGCGCAGCAACTGCGGTGACCAGAGATCCGGGTTTTTTGCCGGCGAAAAGCCATCGAGAAAAATCGCCTCGGCCTCGCCAACAAACTGCGGCACGGCAGCAATCGCATCGCCGAAAGCCAGCGTCAGGATCACTGTACCGTAACCCGGATCAACAAATTCCAGCCGGTGAAAGCCGCGAATCAGCAAAGGCCAGGCAGCCCGCAAACGGGCGGAGAGTTCCGCCAGTTCAGGGTAATTGGCGTGCAGGATGGCGAGATCGGTGGCGCTAAACGGGTGTTTCTCAACTGACAGAAAATGCAGCCGCTGTGGCCGCCCCGGTGCTGCCCGCCACGCCTGCCAGGTGGCGAGAAAATTCAGCCCCTGCCCAAAGCCGGTTTCGAGAATCACAAAGCGCGCCTGCCCGCACCAGCGCCCCGGCAAATCATTGCCAGCCAGAAACACCTGCCGTGCCTGCGCCAGCCCACCCGAGATGGTGTGATAAAGGTCGTCGTAAGCCGCCGAATAAGGCGTACCGTCGTGGGCGAAAGCGAGGATGGCGGGTTGTATTGGCATGTTAAAGGCAACGTTAAAAAACCGCACCCTTGGCACGCAGTTCGCCAAAAGCAGCAAGTTTTACGGCCATCCGGGAGGCGTGGCTTACATTTTCCGGCGTGAATGCAATGCCAATGTTACTGGCGCTCAGTGCTGTCCTTGGTGGCGTCCTCAGTTTCGTTGTTTCGCAGCAAGCGCCAAGTCAGGTAAAGGCCGACGATGGCGTTGGCTGCTGCCATAACGCCCACCATCGTGGCCTGAAGTGGTGCCAGATCGAAGCTGCGGGCGACCCAGGCGAGCAACGTGGATAACACGTTGATCACCACCATCAGCCAGAAGACAGGATTTCGGGGCTGATAAAGTCGGGATAGCTTCATGCGCCTTCGGGGCGCACCCCAGGAGTACTTGAGCCATGGGCCCCTGCGCCTTCGGGGCGCACCCCAAGGGCACTTCCTTCGGGGCGCACCCCAGGAGTACTTCCTTCGGGGCGCATCTGTGGAAAGAGGATTACGTCGCGGATATTGGAAGAATCCGTCAACAGCATGACTAGACGGTCAATGCCGATGCCGCAGCCGCCGGTTGGCGGCAGGCCGTATTCGAGGGCGCGGATGTAGTCGGCGTCGTAGAACATGGCTTCTTCATCGCCGGCATCCTTGGCTTTAGCTTGTTCGAGGAAGCGCGCGGCCTGGTCTTCGGGGTCGTTGAGTTCGGAGAAACCGTTGGCAATTTCGCGGCCGACGATGAATAGCTCGAAGCGTTCGGTGACTTCCGGGTTGGCGTCGCTGCGTCGGGCCAGCGGGCTGGTTTCGGCGGGATAGTCGATGATGAAGGTCGGCTCCCAGAGCTCGGCTTCGGCGGTTTCTTCAAACATCAGTAGTTGCAGCGTGCCGAGGCCGGCGCCGTCGCGCACTTCGGCCTTCATCGCGATCAGTTTGGCTTTTAGCCAGACGGCATCGGTGAGCTGTTCGACGGTGAAACCGGGGTGATATTTGCGAATGGCGTCGACGATGGTCAGGCGGGCAAACGGCTTGGAAAGATCGAGTGTGCGGCCCTGATATTCAAAGACTTCAGTGCCCAGCGCATCGCGCGCAGCGTGGCGCAGCAGGCCCTCGGTGAAGTCCATCAGCTTCTTGTACTCGGTATAAGCCTCGTAAAACTCCATCATGGTGAACTCGGGATTGTGGCGCGGGCTGATCCCTTCGTTGCGGAAGTTGCGGTTCACCTCGAACACCTTCTCGAAGCCGCCAACCACCAGGCGCTTCAAATAAAGCTCCGGCGCGATGCGCAGGAAGAGTTCCATATCCAGCGCGTTGTGGTGTGTCTTGAACGGCTTGGCCGAAGCGCCGCCGGGGATCGGGTGCATCATCGGTGTTTCGACTTCGAGGAAGCCGTGGTTCATCATGTAATTACGGATCGACTGAATCATCCGGCTACGCGCAACGAAGGTGAAACGCGATTGCTCGTTGGTAATCAGGTCGAGGTAGCGCATGCGGTACTTCTGCTCGACGTCGGTCAGGCCGTGAAACTTCTCGGGCAGCGGGCGCAGTGACTTGGTGAGCAGGCGAATTTCTGTGCAGTGGATGGTCAGCTCACCGGTTTTGGTGCGGAACAGCGTGCCGACGGCGCCGATGATATCGCCCATATCCCAGCGTTTGAAGGCGGCGTAGACGTCTTCGCCAATCACGTCACGGCTGATATAAAGCTGAATCCGGCCCGACAGATCCTGAATGGTAATGAACGACGCCTTGCCCATCACGCGCTTGAGCATGATGCGGCCGGCCACCTTGACTTCGACCGGCGTGGCGGTGAGTTCATCACCTGTTTTGGCGTTGTAAACCTCGTCGATTTTGCCTGCCGTGTTTTCGCGCGAGAAGTCGTTCGGGTACGCCTTGCCGCTTTGCCGCCATTCGGCGAGCTTGGCACGCCGTTCGGCGATGATGTGGTTCTCATCCTGCTGCGCGGCCGGGGTATTTTCTGGGCTCTGGGTCGGTTCTGACATGATGTGTCTCGCGATCAATAGTTGGATTTGTTCAGGCTGCGCGCGTCGCTAAAGGCACGCTCAAGCAGGAAGTCGGAGACTTCTTTAGCAGGCTTACCGAACCACTGCGAAAATGCGGTGCGTGAGTCGGCCGGATCGTCGGAAGCCGGCGGCAGGAAAAAGAAGCCGCTCGAACTCTTGCTTTCGGGGTCGAACAGAATGTAAATCCGTTGATCCTGGCAGCCGTTTTTGCTGCACGCCGAAGCAAGAATTCGCTTTGCTCCGCCGATCTCAACAATCTCTGCCGACTGGCCGGTGCCGAGCCGCTTCGTCCACGCCGGCAGATCGACGTCGCGCGTTGCGGCACGGTAGGCTTTTGCATAATCCGCATTTTTCAGCAGTTGTTGTGGCTGCTTGCCGACATAGCTTTCGGGCGTGGCTGATTGTGCAGCCATTGAAGAGGCAACAATTAAAAACGCAAAGAATAGTCGTTTCATGGATCAAACTCCTTGTTTCAGGCTGGCTTCAATAAATGGGTCGAGGTCGCCGTCGAGCACGCCCTGCGTATTGCCGACTTCATAATTGGTGCGCAGATCCTTGATGCGCGACTGATCGAGCACGTAGGACCGAATCTGATGACCCCAGCCAATATCGGTTTTCGAGTCTTCAAGCTTCTGCTGTTCGGCCTGCCGCTTGCGGATTTCGGCTTCGTACATACGCGATTTGAGCATAGCCATCGCCTCAGCACGGTTACGGTGCTGCGAGCGGTCGTTCTGGCACTGCACGACAATGCCCGACGGGACGTGCGTGATACGCACTGCCGAGTCAGTCTTGTTGATGTGCTGACCACCGGCACCTGAGGCGCGGTAGGTGTCGACGCGCAGATCGGCCGGATTGATGTCGATTTCAAACGAATCGTCGATTTCCGGGTACACGAAGATCGAGCAAAAACTGGTGTGGCGGCGTGCATTCGAGTCGAAAGGCGACTTGCGTACCAGCCGGTGAATGCCGGTTTCCGAGCGCAGCATACCGAAGGCGTATTCACCGGAGAGCTTGATGGTTGCGGTCTTGATGCCGGCCACGTCCCCTTCCGATTCTTCCATCACCTCAACGGTGTAGCCCTTGCGCTCGCCGTAACGAATATACATGCGCAGCAGCATGGATGCCCAGTCCTGCGCTTCCGTGCCGCCGGCGCCCGCCTGCACGTCGACAAAGCAGTTGAGCGGGTCTGCCGGGTTGTTGAACATGCGGCGGAATTCGAGGGCGGAAATGTCCTTGTCGATCACCGAGACATCAGCTTCGACGGCGTGCAGTGTGTCGTCGTCGTTTTCCTCGCGCGCCATGGCAAACAACTCGTCAGCGTCCTTCAGGCCGTCGCTGACACGATCAAGCACCAGCACGACGTTTTCCAGCGCTTTTCTTTCTTTGCTGAGTTCTTGTGCGCGCTCGGCGTTATCCCAGACTTTTGGGTCTTCGAGCTCGCGGGCGACGGTGTTTAACTGATCAAATTTCTGATCGTAGTCAAAGATACCTCCGCAGCTCGGCGGTTCGCTGGGCGAGATCCGTGAGCCGGTTGGCGATGGTATTAAGCTGTTCGGCTTCCATAATTCTTCTAATCGCTAAATAAAACCTGCGATTATATACGCGGTGCCGGCGATGGCATCGATGGCGAACAAGTATTCAATGCCGGGCTGACGCAACAGACTTTTGAACCACGGCGACTCAGGAATGTCTGAAAGCGACAACAATCAATTAATCGGGGGTGAGCGAATGAAGGTTTTTTGGACATTTTTGCTATGTTTCGCCATGAATCTGGCGCAAGCCGCCGGACTCGAGGGGATGCATAACCTGGTATTGAGCAACCCGCAAGGTGAGCGTGTTGTTGTCGGTAAGGTATTTTTCAAGCCGCTGCCAGAGGGGCGTTACGCGTTTGAAGTGAAAATGAGCGAATCGCTTGAAGAGTATTTTCTCGCGATGCGTCCGTTTCAGTGCCTGACCGGCGCGCGGCATCGGCTTTGCCATTTCCCGGTTTCCCGCGAGCCGGCGATCATCTCAAGCGACGATCTTGTGCCGCTTGAATACGCGCTGATGTTCATGCGTACTGCGCCGGCTTCATTGCACGTCAATCCTTTTCATGGCGTTTACTATCGGTTGAAAATCGACGGTAATTCAATCAAGGGTCGTTTGTATGAGCTGGATATGGATCCTTTCATTACGCCGGACAGCGTCCCCGTTGAGCGCCGGACGCGCCCCGTTCGCGAGCAGGATTTAAGCCTTGGCGATGAAAACGGACACTGGCTACCTTTCCTTCAGATTGAGCCTGTAAATGCTAATTAAAATCCGCCACTTGCCGCTTCTGCGCCTCTCGTTATTGTTGTCAGCGATGTGCTGCGGCCTCGCTACTGCCGGTGGTAACGTTGATAGTGCCGATGAAGACATTGATTTTGTTGAAATCGTGCGCAAACCGGCCATCGGTAATTACCGGGGTTACGCCGAGTTCAAGATGGCGCATTACGACAATGCACGGCGTATCTGGGAAGCGCTGGATGAGCGCAGTTTCGGTGAGGCAGCCTTCAATCTTGGGTTGTTGTATGAAGATGGGCTGGGCGTTGATAAGAACATTGATCGAGCGCTGGCCTACTATCGGCGCGGTGCCGATAACGGCAGCGCAAAAGCGCTGTTTCGTCTGGGCATCATTTACTGGCTGGGAACGCCGGACATCCCGAAAAATGAAGCAGAGGGCAGGCGTTATCTTTCAATTGCCGCTGCTGGTGGTGATCAGGAGGCGGGTCGGTATCTGAATGCTGCTACCGCGCTTGACGGTGCCAAACCCGATGTTCTGCTGGCCGCAGACCGCGCGATGGCTGATGGCAAATCGCCGGAAGCAATCCGCTTGCTCACCGAGGCTGCTGATCGCGGTGAGACAAGGGCGCAGGCACGTCTCGCCTGGTATTACGAGACGGGTCGCGGCGTCGAACGCAATCTTGAAAAAGCCGCACGCTGGTTCCAGCGCGCAGCGCAGGGCGGCGATGGCGAGGCGATGTACGCCTTATCGGTGATGTCGGCAACCGGCACCGGGCAGCCGCGTGACCCCGTTATGGCAGAAAGCTGGTTACAAAAAAGCGCAGCGGCTGGGCATTCAAGGGCCATCAGTGATTTGCGGGTGCGTTGAAACGGTCTTTGTCTTCCGGCCTTTAATTTCCAACTGACGCAGGTTTTTCCGGGAATTGATCCCGTCGCGTTTCAGATCAGTCCGCGCTGGTTCAATTCGTCCTTCAGCCAGGCGTAACAGATTGGTGCGGCGACCAGTCCGGCCAGACCAAAGGCGCTTTCCATGATCAGCATGGCGGTCAGTAGCTCCCAGGCTTTAGCGCTGATTTGTGCGCCGACGATGCGTGCGTTGAGAAAATATTCCAGCTTGTGAATCACAACGAGAAAACCGAGCGATGACATGGCCACCGTCGTCGAATGCGCCAGGCTGACGACAAAAATAATCGAGTTGGAAATCAGGTTGCCGACCACCGGCAGTAGGCCGACCAGAAAAGTGACAACAATCATGGTTTTGGTCAGTGGCAGGCTAACGCCAAATAGTGGCAGCACAATCGCCAGATAAATGGCGGTGAATAACGTGTTGATTGCCGAAATGCGTACCTGTGCGAAAACGATACGGCGGAAGGCTTCGCCCATACGAAATACGCGCTCGGCCAGTGCTGCGCTAAGCGCTCCATTGCGATCTTTAGCGCATGCTTCGCGCAGCGAGACCATGGCGCCAATCACCATGCCGATCAGTACGTGCGCCAGCATGTGGCCGGTTTCCTTGCCGATCAGCTGCAATTCGGCGGCATGTTCTCGTAGCCACTGGCTCAGGCTGTCGCGAATGCCATCAGCGCTGCTGGGCAGGAAGTCGGCCATCCATTCCGGCAGTGTCGCGCGTGAACTCTCAAGGATTTCGGCCATTTTGGCCAGCAGAACAGAGAGGCTGCCACCCTCGCTTTTCATAAAAACGACGATGCCAAAGCTCGCTGCCGTAACGAGGCCGATGACCAGCAGCACAACCAGACCAACAGCCAGCCCTTTGGCGCGCCCGTTCGACAGACGCTTGGCAAAAAGCGGGAAAAGAGCATGCACCAGTTCATAAACCAGCAGGCCGGCAATCAGTGCCGGTAGCAGATGAAACTTGAGGACAAAGAAAATGCCGAGTATTGCCAGTGTCCAGGCGGCATATTCGTGAGTGCTTGGGGTGGTCGCTTTATTCATGGGTGCTCAATCAGGT
>CAJBIL010000286.1 GCA_903953145.1 uncultured beta proteobacterium | reverse complement strand
TCTTTCAGGCCTTTGGGCGGCTCCGGCTCCTTGAGGTAGGCCAGCAGTTTGCCGACTTCGCGCAGCGCCTCCACCGAATCCTGCCCCATGCCCAGCGCCACACGGCGCGGCGTGCCGAAGAGATTGGCGAGCACCGGCACCGAAGATTTGCCCAATGCGCCTTTGGGGTTTTCAAACAAGATTGCCGGCCCGCCCGCCCGCAACACGCGGTCGCAGATTTCAGTCATTTCCAGCCGGGTATCGACTTCAACGCTGATGCGCTTGAGTTCGCCGATTTTTTCCAGTTGCGCGATGAAGTCGCGCAGGTCGTGATATTTCATGGTTTAGCCCAGCATTGATTGACGCAAAAAATCCAAGACGATGCCGGCAAAAATACTGGCACCGATCCAGTTGTTATGCAAAAACGCCTTGAAACAGGCGGCCGGTTCGCGGCTGCGAATCAAGGTGTAGTGATAGGCGGCAATACCGGCCGAGACCAGCAGCCCGGCATAAAAAAAACCGCCCAGATGCAAACCGTAGCCCACCCAGCCGATCAGCCCGAGTGCTGCCGCGTAGCAGAACATGACGGCGGCCACATCAAACCGGCCAAAGGTAATCGCCGAGGTTTTGATGCCGATTTTAAGATCATCGGCGCGGTCGACCATTGCGTATTCGGTATCGTAGGCAATCGCCCAGAACACATTGGCCAGCAACAGCCACCACGCTTCGGACGGCACGCTGCCGACCTGCGCCGCGTAGGCCATCGGGATACCAAAGCCGAAAGCAATGCCCAGATACGCCTGTGGCACAGCAAAAAACCGCTTGGTGAACGGATAGCTCGCGGCAAGAAAAAGCGCAGCGACCGAGAGGCCAAGAATCAGCCCGCTACGTAATGGCAAAATCAATAAAAAGGCACAGGCGCTAAGCGAGATAAAAAGCAGGATAGCCTCCTTCGCCGAGACTTTGCCGGCGGTCAGCGGGCGATCCTTTGTGCGAGCAACGTGGCGGTCAAAATCACGGTCGGCAAAGTCGTTGATCACGCAACCGGCCGAACGCATCAGCACCGTGCCCAGCGCAAAGATCCACACCACGGCCCAATTGGGGCGCCCCAGCGCAGACAGCCACAAGCCCCAGAGCGTCGGCCAGAGCAGCAGCAGGATGCCGATCGGCTTATCCAGGCGCATGAGGCGCTCGTAGAGATTGAGTCGTGTGCGGATTTTTTCGGAAAAAAGGTTCATGTACATCATTTTATCCGCCCCGGCCATCATCTTCCGCTTTTCCTTGTGTGGCACTTGAGCCATAGGCCACCTCGCCTGCGAGGCACGTGGAATGGTCATCTAGCACGACACCCTCTGAAGAATGGCGTAAACAAACGATCTCCAGAGATACCATTGCTAGATGACCATTCCATGCGCCCCGCAGGCGAAGGGGCCTATGGCTCAAGTACCCTTGGGGTGCGCCCCGCAGGGCATCGTAAGAAATGGAGGCGTTCACGCTTTCAATAACTCTTCCCGACTGCCCAGCCAGCGCGCCAGATGCCGTTCTGCGCGTTCCGGGTCGTCACGCAGGAGTTGTTCGGCCATCCTGCGCGCCAGCTCGACGAGATCAGCATCGACCTCCAGATCGGCGTAGCGCAGCAAGGGCACACCCGACTGGCGGCTGCCGACAAATTCACCCGGGCCACGCAGCTGAAGGTCCTGCCGCGCGATTTCAAAACCATCGGTATTCTCGTAAATCACCTTCAGCCGCGCGCGCGCGGTTTGCGACAACGGCGTTTGAAAAATAAGCACGCAGACCGAATCATGCGCGCCACGCCCGACGCGACCACGCAACTGGTGCAACTGTGAGAGCCCGAAGCGCTCGGCATGCTCGATCACCATCAGGCTGGCGTTCGGCACATCGACGCCGACTTCGATGACCGTAGTGGCGACCAGCACGTCAATCTCGCCGGCCACAAAGGCTGCCATTGCCGCCGCTTTTTCGTCGGCTTTCAAGCGCCCGTGCACCAGCCCGATGCGCAGATCATCGAGCTCTTCGGTCAGCGTGGCGAAGGTATCGAGCGCGGTTTGCAGTTGCAGCTTTTCGGACTCCTCGATCAACGGGCAGACCCAGTAGGCCTGCCGGCCGGTGGCGACGGCGCCACGCACGCCAGCGATCACTTCGTCGCGCCGGGCATCGGAAACGAGCTTGGTCTTGATCGGCGTGCGCCCCGGCGGCAACTCATCAAGCACCGACACATCAAGATCGGCGTAGTAGCTCATCGCGAGGGTGCGCGGGATTGGCGTGGCAGACATCATCAGCTGATGAGGATTACCCCCCTTGCGCCGCAATGCCAGCCGCTGCGCAACACCAAAGCGATGCTGCTCATCGACGATAGCCAGACCGAGCCGTGCAAAATCAACGCCTTCCTGAATCAGCGCGTGCGTACCAACAACCAACTGCGCGGTGGTTGCCGCCTGCAACTGCATGGCCTGTTTGGCGGCTTTTTTCAAACTGCCCGATAGCCAGGCGACTTCAATACCGAGCGGTGCGAGCCACGTGCGCAACTTCAGATAATGCTGCTCGGCAAGGATTTCCGTCGGCGCCATGAAGGCCGCCTGATAGCCCGCCTCAATCGCCTGGCAAGCAGCGAGCGCGGCAACAATGGTTTTGCCGCTGCCGACATCGCCCTGCAACAAGCGCTGCATCGGGAACGGCTGCGCCAGATCGGCGGCGAGCTCGGCGCCAACGCGCTGCTGGGCGCCGGTCAACCCAAACGGGAGCGCCGCCAATAACTGTTGCGCCAGTTGGCCGGCCGACTTCAGCACAGGCGCGCCCTTCTGCCGCCGCGCGTTATAGGCACGGCGAAGCGAAAGCTGCTGCGCGAGCAATTCATCAAATTTAATCCGCTGCCAGGCAGGGTGCGTGCGCAGTTGCAGCGCGCTTTCAGGCACGCCCGGCGGTGGCGCATGCAGCAAGGTAACGGCATCCGAAAAAGCCGGCAGCGCATGGCTGGCACACCAGTTTGCATCGAGCAACTCGGCAAGATTGGCCTCACCCAGCGTCTTGTCGATCAACTTGCGTAAAAAATTCTGCGAAACGCCAGCCGTCGTCGGATAAACCGGCGTCAGCGACTGCGCCAGCGCCTCGTCGGCAAGCACGGGGCGATAACGCGGATGCACCATCTCGGCGCCGAGAAAACCGTGGCGGATCTCGCCGAAAATTCGCAGGCGGCGCGCATTGTCACGCGCAGTCTCCAGCTGTTTGGTCTGGCTGCCATAAAAGTTGAGAAAGCGTAGCGACAACTCACCGCTCGCATCGGCAACGCGCGCCACCAGCTGGCGTCGCGGGCGATACTGCACTGAAACATCAAGCACCTCGGCCTCAACCTGCACCGGCACACCGGGCAAGGCTTCGTCGATCAGCGTAACGCAGGTCTCATCCTCGTAACGCAGCGGCAAATGCAGGATGAGATCGTCACGCCTTGCCAGGCCAAGCTTGGCGAGTTTGGCCGCAATCGCCGGCGGTGCCTTGATCTCGCTTTCGGCAGACATCAGCCAGCGTGCATTATTTCAGCAACACCAGAACGCCATCCGCCTCAACCAGCGCACCGCGTGGCAGCGAAGCCACGCCAACCGCAGCACGCGCCGGATAAGGTTCGGAGAAATACTGCGCCATCGTTTCATTGACCTTGGCGAAGTTGCCAAGATCGGTCAGAAAGACATTGAGCTTGACGACATCGGCCAGCGAACCACCGGAAGCCTCGGCCACTGCCTTGATATTGTCAAAAACGCGAACGATTTGCGCGTCGATACCGTCCACCATCTGCATGGTCGCCGGATCAAGCCCGATCTGGCCGGAGAGATACACGGTATCGCCAACCTTGACGGCCTGCGAGTAGGTGCCGATGGCGGCAGGAGCGAGCGGAGTTGAAATGATTGTTTTGGGCATAATGAACTCTCTTGGATTTAGAATCAGTTTAACCACGGCGCACAAGGTTAAGAATAAGGATATTAAATGAGCACCACCATCATCGCCAATCTCGAAAAACTACTCGACGGCCCACGCGACAATGCGTTGCTGCGTTTCTCGCTCGGTAACGAGCATCTCAAGGCCGGCGATCCGGCGCAGGCGGCAATCCGGTTTCGTGAAGCGGTTACGCGCGACAGCAAATTTTCAGCCGCGTGGAAGTTGCTCGGCAAATCGCTGGCAGAGAGCGGGCAAACGGCGGAAGCGCTGGCCGCGTATGAAGAAGGCATTAGCGTCGCTGACGCAAGGGGCGACATTCAGGCAGCAAAAGAAATGAGCGTATTTGCCAAGCGCCTGCGCAAACAGGCCGCTGACGAACAAGCCCCTTAACGACGAACCGCGCCTTTTGGCGGCATCAGCATCAATGCATCGATTCCCAGCGTTTTCATCTTTTCACGCGCAGCATCCGCTGCCTCGCGGGTTTTGAAAGGCCCAACCTGAACGCGCGCCTCAATCGTCGACGGAATGCCATTCAGCGTCAGCTTGGCGTGCAGCTCTTCAGCCAGACGCGGATCGGAAAATACGCCGGCCTGCAAGGCAAAACCCGAGAACAACCGTCCACCGAGGGTGCTACCCCCCGCCGGAGCCACCGGCTCGCGAACCGCTTTGGGCTTATCCAGACCGGCTTCAACACCGGCATCGGTCTTCAGATCGGTTTTGCCGTCTGGCCTGGCGTCAAATTTTCCATCATTCCGGCCAACGCCCTCGCTTACCGGGCGCGGTTGCACGGCTTGCCCGGCCGGCGGGGTCAGGCGCGATGGCTGCCCCGAGAACGGCGGGCGACTAAGTGGCTGCGTGCGTGGCGTGACGGATGTTTGCGGCCGTGATAGCGCCGGTTGCGAGTCCACTTCAGGGCGTGGTGGCGGCTCGACGGGTGCAGCGCTGACCTCTGGTTCGGCCGCTTTTTTCTCTTCAGCGATCACGGTTTCTACCGCCGGCGGCGGCACAGGCTCGGCAGGCTTCACCGGCTGCGTGATTTCCTTCCTCGGCACCGGCACCGGTTGCGTAAAGCGCGGTGCAGAAACCTCCGTTTCATCCGGTGCGCTGAGATAATCAAACAGCGCCAGCGTACCCAGCAACATGACAATCATCAGCCCGGCAAAGCCCATGCGCCAGGCAAGTTTACGCTTGAGATCCGGCGGCTCAACCTGCGGCTTGGCCTGGAGATCAACCGGTTTTTCGTTAGCGCCCTTTAGCGGGCTGCGCTGGCTAGTGGCCATCTTATATTCGTGCTCTCATCGAAGTATCCAAAAGCGATCAACGGGCATCGGCACGGTTACGCACCAGCGAGACGACCAGCTCTGCCTCGGCACGGGCAATCCCGCAATGCTCGGAGATGGTCGCCGCGTCATGCCCCTGCATGGCCATCTGCATCGCATCACTGTAAAGCGGTGAAATGATCTGCGTGGCCTGTGTCGCCTGTGTCTGTGAAACCTGAAGCTGCATTTCATCACGCGCAAGCTGCAACTCCATACGCAACTCGCCGACCTCGTTACGCAACTGATACACATCGCGCCGTAGTGCATCAATCAACTGCTGACCGGGGATTTCAGGTGGCGGCTCGTTCCATGGAAATTCAGGCAACGCGGGGCTGACAAGTTCATCTACCTCGGCAACCTTGCCAAGTGTGTCGCTATCCGTAGCGGGCGTCTGCACTTCCGAATATGCAGCAACTGCCGCCTGTGCAACGTGCGGCTCAGCGGTCGCAACCACCGCGCGCTGACGCTTCAAGCGCCGCATGCGCAAAAAAGCGACTAGCATATACAGCACCAGCAGCACGATAATTGCAATCAGCACTTCGCGCCAGCTCAGGTGCGCAAGCGCACCGGCCATTGCCTCGAACACTTCGATTATTCCAACAGAATCCATCGTCTGCCTGCATGATTGCGTTTGGCGCACATTATGCCAGACCCTTGCCCTCTGCCCGGCGGCTTATTGAAACAGCCCGATGTTTGCCGCAAGCCGGCCACAACGCCAATCAGAAAATCGCCTCAAACAACCCCGCTGCGCCCATGCCAGTTCCGATGCACATGCTGACCAGACCGTAACGCTGCTTCGTCCGCTGCAAGCCGTGCACCAGCGTTGCCGTACGAATCGCGCCGGTCGCACCGAGCGGATGCCCCAGCGCGATGGCACCGCCCAGGGGATTAACCCTGGACGGATCGAGATCAAGCGTACGCATCACCGCGATTGCTTGCGCTGCAAACGCTTCATTGAGTTCGACCCAGCCCACATCCTGCTGGCTGACCCCCGCCTGCCGGAGCACGCGCGGGATTGCTTCAACGGGGCCGATGCCCATGATTTCCGGCGGCACACCAGCCACCGCGAAGCCGGCGAAACGCGCCAGCGGCTTAAGGTTGAACTGCTTGAGGATTTTTTCCGACACGATCAGCACGGCGCCCGCGCCATCGGACATCTGCGAACTGTTACCGGCAGTGACCGAGCCGCGCGCAGAAAAGACCGGCTTAAGCTTGGCCAGACGCTCCAGCGAGCTGTCGGGACGTGGCCCCTCATCGTTTTCAGCGAGAAAATCCGTGATCAACACCTCGCCGGTCTTCAAATCGGGCCGCTGCGTCCTGATCGTATAAGGCGAAATCTCTGCCTTGAAGTGGCCGGCGGCCATCGCCATGCAGGCTTTCTGGTGCGAAGCCACGGCGAACGCATCCTGCTCGTCGCGTGAAACTTTCCACTGCGCGGCAACCTTCTCGGCAGTCAGCCCCATGCCGAAGGCAATGGCGTAGTTTTCTTCATGCTCGAATATCAGGGGATTCATCGCCAGCTTGTTGCCGGTCATCTGGTTCATCAGCGACATCGTTTCGGTGCCGGCGGCGATCATCACGTCAGCTTCGCCCAGACGAATACGGTCAGCCGCCATCGCCACGGCCTGCAAACCGGAAGCGCAGAAGCGATTAACCGTGACGCCCGGCACGTTGTCCGGCAAGCCGGCCAGCAGCAAACCAATGCGCGCCACGTTCATACCCTGCTCGGCTTCCGGCATGGCGCAACCGACGATGACGTCTTCGATCAGCGCAGGATCAAGCCCCGGCGCCTGCGCCAGCACCGACTTAAGTGCATGCGCCAGCATGTCGTCCGGACGAACATGGCCAAACATGCCCTTGCGCCGCGCCACAGGCAGACGCGTGGCAGCAACGATATAAGCGTCCTGAATTTGTTTAATCATCTTTATTCTCCTGTCGCTTAGTTGCGCAACGGCTTGCCGGTTTCCAGCGTGTGCGAAATACGTTGCCCGGTTTCAGGGGTTTTCAGCAGTTCGACGAACAGCTTGCGCTCAACGGTCAGCAGCCACGCCTCATCAACCAGCGAGCCCGTTTCAACATCACCGCCACAAAGCGCCGTTGCTGCCGCTTTGGCCACCTTGTAATCATGTGCCGAAATCATGCCGCCCTCCTTCATGTTGGCGAGCATCATTTCGCAATTGGCGATTCCGGTACGGCCGGCAACCTTGATATTGCGCGGCGACAGCTTCGGGTAATAACCAGCCTCGGCCAGTGCCCGCGCTTCACGGATGGCAACGTAAAGCAATTCGTTGGCATTAAAGACAACCTTGTCGGTATCGAGTACAAAACCGAGCTCCCTGGCCTGCGCGCCACTCTTTGAAACACGGGCCATGGCAATCGTCATGAATACCGGCTGGATGAACTCAAAAGGATCATTACCGCCCGTTTTAGCCGCACTCTGCCAGGCGCGAATGGCGAACTCCTTACAGCCGCCGCCCGCCGGGATCAGGCCGACGCCGGCTTCGACCAGCCCGATATAGCTCTCCAGCGCCACCACGCGCTTCGCGCAATGCATCAGAAACTCGCAGCCCCCGCCCAGCGCCATGCCCTGAACCGCTGCAACGACGGGCACGCTGGCGTATTTGAAGGCCATCGAAGTGTTCTGGAACTCGGCAACGTAGTTTTCGAGCAGATCAAACTGGCCGGCAGCAATCGCTTCAACGACTTCCTTCAGGTTGGCACCGAAGGCAAAAGGTGCTTCGTGCCACAAAACCAGACCCTTATAAGCCTGCCCGGCACGCACCACCGCCTGCTGCAAACCGAGAATGACATCGCGGCCAAGCGTGTGATATTTTGATTTGACGCTGACGATGGCGATGTCGCCATCGATTTCCGGCAGCCGCCACAAGCGCACACCGTCGTTCTCCCACAGCGTCTCGCCCTGATCCTGCAATTCGCCAAGAACGCGCTCGGGGAAAATCTGGCGCTGATAAACCGCTAGCGTGGAGCGTGCTTTCAGCACATTGGCGCTGGCCGAATAAGCCCCCGCCGCCGCATGCACACCATCGCGCTCGAACACCCAGTCAGGCAACGGCACTTGACACATTGCCCGGCCGGCATCGATATCCGCCTTGACGGCATCGGCAATGGCCTGCCAGCCCGCCGCCTGCCAGGTTTCGAACGGTCCTTGCGTCCAACCGAACCCCCAGCGCATGGCGAAGTCGATATCACGGGCATTGTCGGCAACATCAGCCAGATGAAAAGCCACGTAATGGAAAACATCACGGAAGATCGCCCACAGGAATTGCGCCTGCGGGTGCTGGCTGGCGCGCAGCTGTGCAAATTTTTCCGCCGGATTCCTGCGCTTGAGGATGGCCAACACTTCAGGGGCAATATCACCAGCAGTTTCGCGATAATCCTGTGCCGCAAGATCCAGCACCTTGATCGCCTTGCCATCCTTCCTGAAAATGCCGCAGCGCGTTTTCTGACCCAGCGCACCTTGCCCGATCAGCGCGGAAAGCCAGGCCGGCACGCTGAAAAATCCATGCCACGGATCGGCTGAACCATCAGCACCGGAGGCCTCCAAGACGCCACTACCCAGCGTGTCCTGCATCGTCCTGATTGCGTGCGCCAGAACATCCAGGCCGACGACGTCAGCCGTCCGGTAAGTGGCACTTTTCGGGCGACCAATCAGCGGGCCGGTTAGCGCATCAACAACATCAAAACCCAACCCGAAATGCTCGGTGTGATGCATGACGGCCAACATTGAAAAAACGCCGACACGGTTGGCGACAAAATTCGGCGTATCTCTGGCCCGCACGATGCCCTTGCCAAGCCGCGAAACAAGCCAGGCTTCAAGGTTATCGAGCAGCGCCGGCGCAGTTGTTTTCGTCGCGATCAGCTCGACGAGATGCATGTAACGCGGCGGGTTGAAGAAGTGAATACCGCAGAATTGTGCGCGCAAGGCTTCGGGCAAACCTTCGGACAAACGGTTGATCGACAGACCCGAAGTGTTCGAAGCGATGATCGCGTGCGGCGCAATAAACGGCGCAATCCTGCGGTACAGATCGTCTTTCCATGCCATCTTCTCGGCAATCGCCTCGATGATCAGGTCGCAATCCTTAAGCTGATCAAGATGCTGATCGTAATTGGCAGCGTCGATATAGACGACGCGATCCTGGGTAGCAAGGGGTGACGGCTCGAGCTTCTTCAGCCCATCGATGGCTTTTGTAACGATCCCGTTCGGATCGCCCGCCTTGGCCGCCAGATCAAAAAGCAGCACCGGCACTTCGGCATTGGCCAGATGCGCAGCAATCTGCGCCCCCATTACGCCAGCACCAAGCACGGCAGCCTTGCGAACGATGAAATTGCTCAAGCGCTTCTCCTTTTTCCAGGCGGCAGAAATAATTAAACGACCGTTTGAATTATAGGGTGACCTGCACCGGCGTCAAGTCAAGAAATCCAGGCGAAAAAAAACGCTCCGGTGTGCGGAGCGTTTTTTGCGAAGCGGGCGGCAGGAATCAGAAAGCCATCGAATACTGGCCACCGAGAATCCAGGCACTGTCGCTGTAGGTGCCAGTCACCCGGCCACGTAGCGGAGTCTGGTTATTATCGATATCGGCATCCTTGACATAAAGATAAGCAACGCCGACATCAATTGCGGAGCCTTTGGTTGGCACCCACTGAGCACCGGCCGAGAACCAGGTACGGTTGTTATCCGGCAGCGATGTCAGGCGGGTAGTAGCACCTTTGACCGGCGTCTGATCGTAAGCAATGCCGAACTTGAGCTTGACGGCATCGCTCAGTTTGTAATTGGCACCCAGTGCAACGCGCCACGTATCGCGGAAATCAGTGCCCAGAGTCTGCGCGGTAGTGCCGCTGGCAGCGCCGGAAGTACGAATGATATCGACCTTCGGCAGTGTGCTCCAGCCGGTCCAGGACACATCACCCAGCATCTGCCATTTGTCGGAAAGCTGCTGCGCCACGCTCATGATAAAGCTGTCCGGCAGCTTGATGCTGGCCTTGGCACTGGATGAGGACGCCGCGTTAAACGCAGCAGACGGGCCGCTCACATTAATGTTGCCGGTAGTGTCGTACGAGATCGCTGAGCGGTAGGAAACGCCGACCCGGGTCGATGGCGACAAGGTGAACAGGGCGCCAACGTTCCAGCCCCAGGCGTCGTCATTCAACGTGAGCTTAAGCGGTGAAGCCACGGTAACCGCGGAGACAACAGCAGCCTGACGCTGGTATTCAGCTTCAACACGCTGCCAGTTCAAACCACCGCCGATTGAAACCTTGTCACTCACACGATAAGCAACGGACGGGTTGATGTTGTAAGTCTTGACGTCGAACATCGTTGACTGTGCGGCGCCGGTCCAGGGATTGTTGTATTCGGTTTTCAAACCGAAAGGTGCGCCAAAGCCAACGCCGACGTACAAATCTTTGTTCAGTGCCATTGAGAAGTAACCGTTGGGAACCACGCCCCAGGCACCGCCATCATTGCCATTGCCCGAGCCGCCAAGCAAACCAACGCTTGAACCTTTATCGCTGAACTTGAAGCTGGTGCCGACTGCGCTCAGGCCGCCGGAAACTTCACGCGCCTGCAACTGGGTCATGCCGGCCGGATTGTAGAAGATCGTGCTGGCGTTATCCGCAATTGCTGCCGAACCGGCGTAAGCGTTACCAAGGCCGCTGGCATTCTGTTCCATCAGCTGAAATCCCGCTGCCGACGCATAGCCTGAAAACAGCCCCAGAACCAGTGCCGGAATGAGTTTCATGGAATTTTTGGTGGTCATGCCTTGCTCCCTTTTGAGATGATTGCCCGTGCGGTGATTCAAATGTCCAGACACGGCAAGTTTACTGGCCAGATTCTAAAGGCGCAGCGCACAAAACAATATCAACTATTCAATCACCGGCAACTCACGCTTGAAGCCGTGTTGGTTTATTGCAACATAAGTGAGCGTTGCCTCGGTCACTTTGACGGTAATCGGCTGTGCCGGGTGGCGCTCTGCGTAAACCTCGACGCTCACCTTGATCGAAGTGCGGCCGGTTTCGACGACTTCGGCAAAGAAACTGACCACGTCGCCAACCGATACCGGCTGCTTGAATGAAAACGAATTGACCGACACCGTGGCAACGCGGCCACGCGCGCGCAGCATGGCCGGGATGGCGCCAGCAACGTCGACCTGCGCCATGATCCAGCCGCCAAAGACATCGCCGAACTGGTTGAGATCGGGCGGAAACGGCATCACGCGCAAGGTCGGCTGCTTGTCGGGTAGGCGGGCGATATGGTCGGTCATTGTTCAGGCTCCGCTGTTTTTTAAGTAATTGAGAGGCCCGCCCGTAAAGGGAGCGAAGCCGGTGCCGAATATTACCCCGGCGTCAGCCAGATCGGCATCGGCGACGATGCCCTCAGCAACCAGTTGTTGTGTGCGTTCGAGCAACGGCTGGATAAGCCGTGCGGCAAGGCCGGGCGGCACCGCGCCAGCCGGTGCTTTGGCCGGCTTGCCACTGCGGTGATCGTAAAAACCTTTGCCGGTTTTTTTGCCGAGATGGCCGGCGTTAAACCGCTCGACCAGACACTTTGGCGGCTCGGCGCCTGTTCCAGCCAGCGCCTTGCCGGCAGCCATTGCGACATCCAGCCCGACCATATCGACCAGCTCAATCGGCCCCATCGGCATGCCGAAGGCGAGCATCGCTTCATCGACCGTTTCCGGCGTCATGCCCTCATCCACCGCACGCATGGCTTCAAGCATATAGGGGCCAAGCACGGCATTAACGAGGAAGCCCGGTGCGCTTTTTACGGGCAGGGGCAGGCGGTCGATCTGCTTGACGAAGGCCGCAGCACGCGCAGCCATTTCCGGGTCGCCGCCCTCGGCCGAGACGACTTCAACAAGCGGCATTTTGGCCACCGGGTTGAAGAAGTGAATGCCGACCAGACGCGCCGGATTTTTAAGCACCGTGCGCAGATCTTCGATTTTCAGGCTGGAGGTGTTGGTGGCGAGCACGGCATCGGGCTTCATCACGGCGTCGAGCTTTTGGAGCAGCGCGTGCTTGGCGTCGATGTTTTCAAAAATCGCTTCGATCACCACATCGGCCTGCGCTGCGCCGTGGCCTTCGGGGTCGGGGATCAGGCGATCCATCACGTTGCGTAGCTGGTATTTGTCCTTGATGCGCTTGCCCCACTCGGCATACGCGCGCTTCAGCGCCGGGGCGATGCGTTCCATCCCCTGATCCTGCAAGGTGACGGTCAAACCGCGCAGGGCGCACCAGGCGGCAATGTCGCCACCCATGACGCCGGCGCCGATGACGTGAACCCGTTTGGCTTGAAAATCGCCGCATTTGCCACCACTCTTTCCGAAGGCCTTGAGGCGCTCCTGCATGAAAAACACGCGCACCAG
>CAJBIL010000285.1 GCA_903953145.1 uncultured beta proteobacterium | reverse complement strand
GGCGCGCAGCGGCAGATTCTTCGGCACCAGCGCCTCGGGCGATGCCTCATCGCGCATGAAGCGCTTGACGAGTCGATCTTCCAGCGAGTGAAAGCTGATCACGACCAGCCGCCCTCCCGCCTTCAAGACCGCCATCGCCTGTGGCAACACTAGCGCAAGCTGCTCGAGTTCTTGATTGATATGAATCCGTAGAGCTTGAAAGGTACGCGTCGCCGGGTCTTGGCCGGGCTCGCGGGTCCACACGGTCTCGCGTACAAGCGCGGCGAGCTCGCCTGTGGTTGCAACAGGCCGCTCGCCCCGAGCAGCCACAATCTTCTTTGCAATCTGGAAAGCAAACCGTTCTTCGCCATAATTTCTTATAACCTCCGTAATGTCTCTTATTTCGGCGCGCGCCAACCACTCTGCCGCCGTCTCGCCCTGCGTTGTATCCATCCGCATATCGAGCGGCGCGTCAAAGCGGAAGCTAAAGCCCCGCTCCCCCTCATCAAGCTGCGGCGATGAAACTCCGATATCCAGGAGCACACCATCGACAGCATCGAATCCTGCCTGCTGCACGGCCTCGGCCAACTCGCCAAAGGTATGGTGCAGCATGGTTAATCTTTGATCATTGATTTCGCGGGCGACGGCCACGGCTTGCGGGTCACGGTCGAGCGCGAGCAGACGGCCTTGCGGCCCGAGTTGTTCAAGAATGGCGCGGCTGTGGCCGCCGCGGCCAAAGGTGCCGTCGACGTAAATACCGGAGGGCTGTATCTCCAGCGCTTCAACCGCCTCCCGCAGCAAAACCGTCTGATGGCCCAAGGCCTGCGTCACAGCGCCAGATCCTCAAGCCCGGGCGGCAGCGCCTGATCGCCCATCGCAAAGATGGCGTCCTGCTGCTTCTGCCAACCGGCATCGGACCAGATTTCGAAGTGGCTACCCTGCCCGACCAGCCAGACCTGTTTTTCAAGCTGGGCGAACTGGCGCAGTTCCGGCGCGACCAGCAAACGGCCGGCCGAGTCCATTTCTTCCTCACGCGCATTACCAACCAGCAAGCGCTTGATACCGGCAGCTTGTGGATTGAAGCTGGAGGCGGCCAGCACCTTGTCGCGAATCGGCGCCCAGGCAGTTTCAGGATAGAGCAGCAGGCAGCGATGCGGGTGCGCGGTAAGCACCAGCTTGCCGTCCGCAGCCGCCGCGAGCGCTTCCCGGTGACGCGCCGGAATGGCGAGTCGACCTTTGGCGTCGAGACTTAGCGCTGCTGCACCCTGAAACATCAAAACCGATCTCCCTGATGACCGAGGAATTCCCTGATTCCCCACTTTTCACCACTTGCCCCCACTTTAAGGCAAAGAAACTGCTAAAGCAATAGGGTTTTTGAGATATTTTTCAATCGGGACAAGGACTTAAGCGCGATTCCTTAGATAATTTATAAAAAATTTATCGTTAAAAATCAATGGTCAAAAAACGCTACTTAAAGTGCTTTATTACAAGCAGCCAAAAAACGAAGTCGGGGAATTCTGCCAACCGGCGTACGCATCGGCTGAAATCAGCAATGCAAAACGATTGGCCAGGAAAAATGCGCGATGAGGGCGATACGAAAATACAAAAGGGCGTCAAAACGCCCCGTTGTCCTGCTACCCTGCTGCCCTGCCGGGCTAGCCGATGCGGCGTGGCGGCGGCGTAATCACTGGCGCGGGCTCAGCGCTGGTGGTGCGGGCGTCAGTGCGATGATGAAACATGATTTCCTCATCCGCCTTGATTAGACGTTCGGCCAGCATGCAGGCCATGTTGCGGTAAAGGAGGCTGGCTACGGCGGGCTGGGTATCGAGGCTTTGCCGTGAGAAGCGGATCGCCAGGCTGTTTTCAAGCGCTTTTACCGAGGCTGTTCTGCGCCGTGCGCCGAGTAATGCGATCTCGCCGAAATGCCCGCCCGGGCTGATTTTCGCGAGTTGGACGCGGTTCCCGTTCTGCTGCCGGAAAACCTCGAAGGAACCGCGTACGGGAACGTACAGCGAATGCCCCTCCGCCCCCTCTTCGAAGACTATTTCGCCGGCCTTGAAGACCGCCCGCGATGCCCCGCGCAGAATGTCGACAATCGCTTGCCGATCAAGATGCCGGAATAAATCGACCCCCGCGATCAAACGCACAATCAACTCGTCGAGTTCTGTATTGACCATCACGGCACTCCATGAAACCGAAATATTGACTGAACCAGTGTGCCATGGAATGTGCGGCAACGGCGCGCCAAAATCCGGCGAATGACGAGTGCAGTGAAATGGGGTGGGAAGCCGGTCGATAAGCCGGGTTCTGTCGTGGACAACCATTCCTCTAGGCGCACTGTTGCCAGTACGCTCAAGCAGCCTACCCGGAAGCAGCGCG
>CAJBIL010000284.1 GCA_903953145.1 uncultured beta proteobacterium | reverse complement strand
TTTGCGGCACGGAAATACTCAAGTCGCCGGAAGCTGAAATCTGCTGCGCAACGCCGGTCAGCTCGGTTAACGGCTTGATTATTTTGCGTGAGATGTTGCGCGCCCAAAAAACAACCGCGAGGACAAGCAACAGGCAGCCCATCCCATAATTAAAAACCAGCGGCATCAGTTTTTGCTCAAACGGCGAGAGTTGATCCCTGACCACGGCATCAATCGGATAGGCCACCGTTCCGGTTTGCCCATTAAATAAATGCGCTCTGGCAATGCCCTGCGAGGTTGTTGCCACCTCAGCGGCCACCGCATCTTCCGTAAAATAGGTGACAGGCTTCTGCTTGATACTGAAAATATTCTCGGAAGTATCTGCACGCGCCAGCGCCACGCTATCTACATCCAACTCCTTGGGCAGCAAACTGAGAACGTCATAGAGGTCAATTTGTGTAACAACAACGCCCTCAACGGTGTCGGTATAGGCGAATACAACGCCCTGAAAAAATCGCCAGACCAAATGGCCATTGGCGAGCCTTGCCAACTCTCTCTGCGTTTCTCCGTTAGCGATCACTTTTTTGAACAAGGGGGAATCGGCATGGCATTCCGACAAAAATGAGCGCATGCCAGCCAATCGCTTGCCGTTAAGGTCACAAAGCGCCATCCCGCTCTCCGCTGCAACAGGAAAGCGGTAGTTGTCGAGAAACGGGGCTACATAGGTTTTCCGCCCCGAAGAATCGAGCAGCGCGGTGGCAAACAACGCGCTTTTTGACAGATCAAGGACCGCACTCTCGACCACGACAATCGGCGTTTCGATACGCTCGGCCAGACGGTTGGCCTTTGCTTGCAGCCGTTCCTGCAAGATGCCGGCTTCAACCTGATAGATTACCGCCAGAAAAACAAACGCCACGACCAGGCTGCTGACAATCGCAATCGATGCGGCGTTTAGCGCAAAGCTGTTTGCCAGGCTGCGATTACGCCACTGCTTGAAAGCATTGAAAACGTGAGGAATTGTCACAGCGGTCGCTCAGTGCTTAGCCCTGATAATCGGCTCGATGGCGCCATCGTCGGCAAAGCGCGCCATGAATACGTCGTTGATCGTTAGCGCATCATGCCGTTTAACGGTGAACGGCTTGTCAATCTGACCCATCAAACCCTGATAAGGCCCTGAATTCTCGAGCGCAACCCGAATAGCGGCGCGGTCTGTACTTTTTGCCTGCCTGATTGCCCGGGCCAGCAAATGCACCAGATCATAAGCGTGTGCCACGCCTACCTGTGAAGCCACTTTGCGCGGATCATCGTTGCCGGTGACCGGTTTCAAGCCGGCAAGTACACGCCGGGCAACCGGGTCGGTTTTATTGATGAAGGAATAGGTCTGAACCAGCGAGAAATCAACAGACTTCAGGGCAATACTACTTTGCTCGAAAAACTGCCCCCCGCTAATCCCCCAGTGCGCCACGATGGGCAAGCGCTGCTCTTTGGGCAATCTGGCCATTTCATTGACCAGAATAACGCCCTCGCGGTCGTTCGCAACAAGGATTAACGCCTCTGCCCCGGCCTTGCGCAATGCATGATGATGCTCAATGATGCTTTGATCGCCCCAGTGATACCACTGGATATCGACAATTTCCTGATGGGTGTCTCGGGCCGCTGTCGTCTCAGCCGCTTTCAGGCTGCTGCGCCCCCACTCCGTGTTCGGTAG
>CAJBIL010000283.1 GCA_903953145.1 uncultured beta proteobacterium | reverse complement strand
GCGGCGCTCTCGGATGATGGCCGCTTGCTGGTTTTCCCGCTGGATCAGATGAAGCGGCTCTCCGGCGGCAAGGGCGTGCAGATCATCGGGCTGAAGGAGGGCGAATCATTGCGCGCCGTGCTGGCATCGAGCGGATCAACGGTGACGATCAGCGGCATCTTCCGCAACAAAGCCAAGAAAATGCAGTCGGAAGAACGTCACCTGAACCAGCGCGCACGCCGTGGTGCGCTGATTGGCCCGCTCAATCAACCGGGGCTGGAAGCCTGGCCGGAATAGACCCCACTCCGGGCACCTGCCCTGCAACCCGCATGGATTGGCGATCTACCGGCATCGAATGCCGGCAGGCCAATAAATACGCCAGTCTTCAGACAATGCATGCGCTAGATCGCCAGTTGGCGCGGCCTACAGGGCAACGTGGTTAAACGGGGAGCTTTTAACGCGGCTTCCGGCGCGGTGCCAGCAAGGGCATTCTTGTCTCGCCACCGAGGATGGCGACGCGCAAACGGGCGATGGCCTGCGTATGTATCTGGCAGATGCGCCCTTCGCTGAGTGACAGCAAGCCGGCTATCTCGCGCATCGTTTGCTGCGTTTCGTAGTAGAGCGACATCACCATTTTTTCCTGCGCCGGCAAGCCGAGAATGGCCGCGACCAGCACTTCCTGAAAAGCAGCGCGTTCGAGCACAACGAGCGGATCAGCGTTCGTGCTCGCACAGTGATCAAGGTAATTGCCGGATTCGTCGGCCCCCTCCGGGCCGTCAAGATCTTCAAGCGAGATCAGGAAATAACCGTGCGCCTCCTGCAAAGTCCGCTGGTACACGGCCAGCGGCATGTTCAATGCGTTGGCAACCTCGCCTTCGGTCGGCGCCCGGCCGAGCTGATGCCCGAGTTTGAGCGTCGCGATTTCCACATCGCGCATCGCCCGACGAACGCGGCGGGTCCCCCAGTCGATGGCGCGCAAGCCGTCAAGCACGGCACCCCGAATGCGCTTGGCCGCAAAACTGCGAAACTGCTGCGCCGTCATCGCCTTATTGGCGCGCAAAATGGCCTCCATCAGACCCATCATCCCGTCCTGCACCAGATCGTCCACCTGCACACTGTGCGGCAGATCGCGGGCCATGCCGTGCGCAATCTGCCGAACCATCGCCGTATGCCTGGCAACCAGTTGCTGATTGACGGGATCGGTCATGCCGGGCGGGCTGGCGTTATCCGGCGGAACGGACGGAATGGGCTTGCTCATGCAGCACCGGCACCGCAAGCGGCGCGCTGCAGACGATCAGCAACCGCCAGCCAGGCCGCCGACAGCGGGATATTTTCGACCACAATCAGATCCGTGCCGGCCTGATCCAGTGCGCGTAATGCCGCGTAGAGTCCACGCGCATAACCTTCAGGGTCGGCCGGCAACATGCGCCAGACGTGCGGCATGCCGGCATGCGGTGGCTGCGTGTGACACAACACGCCGCAACGCCGGCCGCTATGGCGCAAGGCGTTGATGAAATCGAGCAAGCGCGCGGGATCAATCAGGCGCATCGGTGTTGTCGGCGCGTAATGGGCATTGAGCGACCCGGAAACCCGCGGCGTATCTCTCCCCTCGCGCCCCTCGCCGGCCACCCGCATTTCGGGAAGAATCCCGAGTACGCACTCGATCTGCCCGGGCGTAATGTGGCCGGGCCGCAGCAATCCGGGCGGCAGTGCCGGATCACCCGAGAGATCAATAATCGTCGACTCGATACCGACCGGGCACGCACCCCCATCAAGCACCAGCGCCACCGAGCTGCCCAACTCTTCACGCACATGCGCGGCCTCGGTCGGGCTGATCCGGCCAAAGCGATTGGCCGACGGCGCCGCAATGCCACACCAGCCCTGCGCGCCGCCACCCGCCTGCGCGTAAGCCCTTAACAACTCAAGCGCCAACGGGTGCGCCGGCACACGCACGCCGACCGTATCCTGCCCGCCGGTCACCGCATCCGGTACGCCCGGCGCACGCTTGAGAATCAAGGTCAGCGGGCCAGGCCAGAAGGCTTCGGCGAGTTCCCAGGCGGCAAGCGGAATATCATGCGCCCATTGGTCGAGATGACCGGCACCGGGCAAATGAACAATCAGCGGATGATCCGCCGGCCGCCCCTTGGCCGCAAAGATTTTTGCCACCGCAAGCGGATTAGCCGCGTCAGCGCCCAAGCCATAAACCGTCTCGGTCGGGAAAGCCACCAGCTCGCCTGCTTGCAGCAGCGCAACGGCATGAGCGAGGTCAGGAATCATCCTTGAGATTCTTATTCGCTCGTTTCGACTTCACCAACCGCCCGCATCAGGGTAAATCAGGCAGGGTTTTGGCCAGCACCTTCTCGGTCTGGCGAACGCGAAACTCGGACAATTTGCCGGCCAGCTCAGGATCACTCAGGGCCAGCATGGCCACGGCAAACAGTGCGGCGTTAGTGGCGCCGGCTTCCCCGACGGCAAAGGTCGCCACCGGAATGCCGCCGGGCATCTGCACCATCGACAGCAGAGAATCGAGGCCGAGCAAATGTTTGGAGGGAATTGGCACGCCGAGCACCGGCAACTCGGTCTTGGCTGCCAGCACACCGGCCAGGTGCGCCGCACCGCCGGCCGCGCCGATCAGCACTTTCATCCCGCGCTCACTGGCGCCTGCGGCGTAATCAAGCGCCGCTTCCGGCGTGCGATGCGCCGAAAGTACGCGCGCCTCGTAAGGCACGCCAAAGTTTTTCAGCGTCTCGGCTGCGGCACGCATGATCGGCCAATCGCTGTCCGACCCCATGATGATGCCAACGATGGGGTGCGCAGGATGCGTGGAATGATTAGAGGCATTGGACATGGCGGCAGAATCCGTTATTTGTTGTTCAGTTGATCGTTTGTGGGTTTGGTTGTCGATTTTTTTTGCTGAAGGGATCAATCAAGTTCCGCGCTTTGCCGCACGCTCAGCGGCTTCCAGCGTATTGCCGAGCAGCATGGTGATGGTCATCGGGCCAACGCCGCCAGGCACCGGCGTAATTGCCGAGGCAACTTCCTTGACGGCATCGAAATCGACATCGCCGCACAACTTTCCCGCGTCCGGCCCCGCCTGCAAGCGATTGATGCCGACGTCGATCACAACCGCCCCCGGCTTGACCATCGCCGCCGTCACAAAGCGCGGACGGCCAATGGCAGCGACCAGAATGTCGGCGCGCTGCGTGTGGAACAGCAGGTCACGGGTTTGTGAGTGGCAAACCGTCACCGTTGCACCGGCGTGCAATAACAACATCGCCATCGGCTTGCCGACAATATTCGAACGTCCAATAACAACCGCTTCCTTGCCTTTCAGCGCAATCCCCGCATCCTCAAAAAACTTCATCACGCCATACGGCGTACAGGGGATGAAGCGCGGTTTGCCCTGCATCAGCGCACCGATGTTTTCAGCGTGGAAACCATCGACATCCTTCTCCGGTGCAATCGCATCGAGGATGGCGTCGCTATCGAAATGCGCCGGCAAGGGAAGCTGAACCAGAATGCCGTGAATCTTCGGATCCGCATTGAGTTCAGCGATCTTGGCGAGGACTAGCGCCGGCGACACATCGGGTGGATAGCTGATTTTTTCGGAATAGAAACCGGCTTTTTCGCACGCCGCAACCTTGTTGCGCACATAAACCTGCGAGGCAGCATCTTCGCCAACCAGAATAACCACCAGACCGGGGCGGGTGCCCTGCGCAGCGAGCGCTTCGGCGCGCGTCCTGAAGTCGGCGCGCAACTTTTGCGCCAGTGCGTTGCCGTCGAGAATTATTGCCGTCATTTGTAGAAAACCGGAAAAGAAACAGAAGCAAACAGAGGAAATATCGAGGTTCAGGAACCTTCATCGGGCTT
>CAJBIL010000282.1 GCA_903953145.1 uncultured beta proteobacterium | reverse complement strand
GCGAAATGATCAGCCAGTTGGCCGATTCCGGCGTGCGTGTGCCAGGCGGCTTTGCCACCACGGCTGCCGCGTATCGTGATTTCCTCGCGCAAAGTGGGCTGGACACCAAAATTAATGCCGCACTCGACGCGCTTGATGTTGAAGATGTGAATGCGCTCGCCGTCTGTGGCCAGCAGATTCGCAACTGGATCATGGATACGCCGTTTCCGACCGCGCTGACCGTTGAAATTTCCGCGCAGTATCAGCGTCTGGTCGCCGAATGTAATAGCGAAGGTGCGGCCGACATGTCGTTCGCCGTGCGCTCCTCAGCCACTGCCGAAGATTTGCCTGATGCCTCGTTTGCCGGCCAGCAGGAAACCTTCCTGAACATTCACGGCCTCGACAACATCCTGCACGCGATCAAGGAAGTATTCGCCTCACTCTATAACGACCGCGCTATTTCGTACCGCGTGCACAAAAACTTCATCCATGCCGACGTCGCCCTGTCGGCCGGCGTGCAGCGCATGGTGCGCTCCGATACCGGCGCCGCCGGCGTGATGTTCACGCTCGATACCGAATCGGGTTTCCGTGACGCAGTTTTCGTTACGTCCTCCTACGGCCTTGGCGAAACGGTCGTGCAGGGTGCTGTCAATCCAGACGAGTTCTACGTACACAAGCCCATGCTCGCCGCCGGCAAACACGCGGTGATCCGCCGTAACCTTGGTTCCAAGCTGATCAAGATGGTTTTCACGGGCGAAAAAGCCGCCGGCAAATCAGTGGCGACCGTTGATGTTGCCGAAGTCGACCGTCACCAGTTCTCGCTCAACGATGCAGAAGTGCAGGAACTCGCACGCTACGCTGTGATCATCGAGCAACACTACGGTCGCCCGATGGATATCGAGTGGGGCAAGGATGGCCGCGACGGCAAGCTGTATGTGCTGCAAGCACGCCCGGAAACAGTCAAATCGCAGGAAGGCGGCCACGAGCGCTTGCAGAAATTCAAGCTAAAGAGCTTCTCGAAGGTACTCACCTCCGGTCGCGCTATTGGCCAAAAAATCGGTCTTGGCCCGGTGCGTGTCGTGCGTGACCCGAAGCAGATGGATCAGGTTCAGCCCGGCGATGTGCTGGTAGCCGATATGACCGACCCGAACTGGGAGCCCGTGATGAAACGCGCCTCAGCGATCATCACCAATCGTGGTGGCCGCACCTGCCACGCGGCGATCATCGCGCGCGAACTCGGCATTCCGGCAATTGTTGGCTGCGGCGACGCCACCGAAACGCTGGTCGAAGGCGAGATCGTCACCGCGTCCTGCGCTGAAGGCGACACCGGCCACGTTTATCGCGGCAAGCTCGATTTTGAGGTGACCTCGCGCGAAATCACGGCAATGCCCGAGATTCCTGTCAAGATCATGATGAACGTCGGCAACCCTGAACTCGCCTTCGAGTTCTCGCAACTGCCGAACGCCGGCGTCGGTCTGGCGCGCGTCGAGTTCATCATCAACAACGTGATCGGCGTTCATCCCAAAGCTATCCTCGATATCGACCGCCAGCCGGCATCTCGGCGTGAGGAAATCGAGCGCCGTGCGCGTGGTTACGCCAGCCCTAGGAACTTCTTCATCGAAAAACTAGTTGAAGGCGTATCGACCATTGCTGCGGCCTTCTGGCCGAAGCCGGTGATCGTCCGCCTGTCCGACTTCAAGTCAAACGAGTACCGCAAGCTGCTTGGTGGCGATGCCTACGAGCCGGAAGAAGAAAACCCGATGCTCGGCTTCCGTGGCGCCTCGCGCTACATCGCCAGCACCTTCCGCGACTGCTTCGAGATGGAGTGCATCGCCATGAAGAAAGTGCGCGAGGAGATGGGGCTGACCAACGTCGAGTTGATGGTGCCGTTCGTCCGCACCGTGGGCGAAGCCGCAGCAGTTGAAACCCTGCTTGCCGATCACGGCCTGAAGCGTGGCGAGAACGGTCTGAAACTGATCATGATGTGCGAGATCCCGTCCAATGCGCTGCTTGCGGATGAGTTCCTGAAACATTTTGATGGCATGTCAATAGGGTCTAACGATTTGACACAACTGACGCTTGGCCTTGATCGTGACTCCGGTCTTGTTGCCTCGCTGTTCGATGAACGTGATCCGGCCGTCAAGGCGTTGCTGGAAATGGCCATTTCGGCTTGCCGTAAACAGGGTAAATATGTCGGAATCTGTGGCCAGGGTCCCTCGGATCACGCTGATCTTGCCGAATGGCTGATGGATCAGGGAATCAGCAGTATCTCGCTGAACCCGGACACCGTAGTTGATACATGGACGCAACTGGCAGCGCATATGAGCTGAGTCATTTCAAAGCAAAAGCCCGTCGGTGTAAATCGACGGGCTTTTTAGTTGTGAGGAAAGATCAGGCCTTGACGCGTAGCAGACGCGCTTTTTCACGATCCCAATCGCGTTCCTTCTCGGATTCACGCTTGTCGTGTTGTTTTTTCCCTTTGGCGAGGCCAATCTCCGCCTTTATCCGACCATTTACAAAGTGCAGATTAAGTGGCAATAGTGTGTAGCCTGCACGTTCAACTTGGCCGATCAGTTTGTTAATCTGGTTTGCGTGCAGCAGTAGCTTGCGGGTGCGTGTTGGATCAGGTGTTACATGGGTGGATGCTTCCGGCAGGGCGGTGATGTGCATCCCAAACAGGAAAACCTCGCCGTTACGAATTACAACGTAGGACTCCTTGATGTTCGACCGCCCAGCGCGGATTGCCTTTACTTCCCAACCTTCCAGCACAATCCCGGCCTCGAATTTTTCTTCGATAAAGTAATCGTGGAAGGCTTTTTTGTTGGCAATGATGCTCATGGTGCCCGGCTCTCTGAGGTTTTTGCAGGGAAATGCTAGAATCCATGATTCTACAGGATTCAAGAGGCACGGCAGAGCATGGCCATGGTTGAGAAATCAGTATTGATCGAGCGCGCTGCGCAGCAAATGTTTGATCTTGTCGATGGGGTTGAGGATTACCCAAAATTTCTTCCTTGGTGCAGCCACACCCGGCTTGAGTTCCGCAATGAGAAAAAGACTGTTGCGACGCTTCATATCAACTATCTCAGTGTCAAATCTCATTTTACGACTGAAAATGATAAAGAAATCCCGAATTGGATGAGCATCAAGCTGGTCGATGGGCCATTTCGGCGCCTTGAGGGTATGTGGCGCTTTAAACCACTTGCTGAAAATGCTTGCAAGATTGAATTTCAGCTGACTTATGAATTCTCAAGCAAGTTATTCGAGAAGGTTATCGGCCCTGTTTTTAGCCAGATTGCAAATACATTTGTCGATGCGTTTGTGAGGCGTGCCGACCAGGTTTATGGAGTTAAGAATGTCTGAAACGATCAAAATTGACGTTGTTTATGCGTTGGCGCAAAAACAGGAAATCGTTTCGCTCAAAATGCCAGTTGGCGGAACTGCACGCCAAGCTATAGAAGCTTCAGGTTTGCTGCAAAAGTGCCCTGAGATTGATCTGAGTAAAAATAAGCTCGGCATTTTTGCCAAGTTGACCAAGCCTGACACTGTACTGCGTGACCAGGACCGCGTGGAAATTTATCGTCCATTGATTGCTGATCCGAAAGAAGTCAGGAAACAGCGTGCAGCAGAGGGTAAGGTAATGAAGAAGGGGGCAGGGGAAAGTGATGCTGAGTAGATAACGCTTTACTTGCAGGCCGCCTGACTATTCTGCCGTGCCTTTGCAATTTCCTGCTTTCTTTGCTCATCCTCCATAAAATACCTTTCACCTTTGTCATCACGCAAGGCAATACGCTCGCCAGACTCCAGGCTCTCCAAGTAACGGCGCGCGTTGGCGCAGTTCTCCTTTTTATCTGCGGTGGCGGCTTGTTCCTTCAGTGATTTGTCTGCTGCTTCACGCGATTCTTGTTGTCGCTTACGAAAATCCAACTCGCGATCAGCGGTGGTTTTCTGTGGAGCTGTATTTTCGGCAGGCACGGCGGCTTCATTTTTTCGTTTCGAATACGTGGTGCCGATTGGAGGTTTGTCCGACATCACCGTTTTGCCGTTCTCATCTTTCCACTGATAAATCTCTGCATTTGCAGAGATTGAAGTAAACAGTGCTGCAACAGTAACAGCAAGGGCTAGGTGTTTCATGGTCATCCTGTCTTAACAGAGCATGCTGTATAATACGTTTTTGTGACTCCGGATAAAAGGACATGCGTTTAATCCAGAAGGCGCTGACGTTCGATGACGTCCTGCTTGTACCCGCCCATTCCTCAGTTATGCCGCGCGATGTCAGCCTCAGAACGCGCCTGACACGCAACATTACCCTCGATATGCCGCTTGTGTCCGCCGCGATGGACACCGTTACCGAAGCCCGCCTGGCGATTGCTCTGGCGCAGGAAGGTGGCATCGGTATTGTGCATAAAAACCTCAGCCCGAAGGCGCAGGCCGCCGAAGTTGCCAAGGTCAAGCGTTTCGAGTCCGGCATCTTGAAAGACCCGATTACGGTTCCGCCGACCATGCCGGTGCGCGATGTGCTGGCGCTGACTCGCCTGCATAAAATTTCCGGTGTGCCGGTGCTCGACGGCAAGCTCGTGGTGGGTATCGTGACCAACCGCGATCTACGTTTCGAGACCAATCTTGATCAGCCGGTCAAAAACATCATGACGCCGCGCGAACGGCTCGTCACGGTGAAGGAGGGCGCCTCGGTTGAAGAAGGCAAGGCGCTGATTCACAAGCACCGCCTTGAGCGCGTGCTGGTCGTCAACGATGCGTTTGAGTTGCGCGGCCTGATTACCGTCAAAGACATCATCAAAACCACCGAACACCCGAATGCCAGCAAGGACGGCGCAGGTCGCCTGCGTGTTGGTGCGGCCATCGGTGTGGGTGCCGGGACTGAAGAGCGCGCTGCACTACTCGCTGAAGCGGGCGTTGATGTGCTGGTGGTTGATACGGCGCATGGTCACTCGCAAGGCGTACTGGATCGCGTCAAATGGGTGAAGATGAATTTCCCGCTCGTTGAAGTCATTGGCGGCAACATCGCCACAGCAGATGCCGCACGCGCGCTGATTGATCATGGTGCCGATGGTGTCAAGGTCGGTATCGGCCCGGGGTCGATTTGTACGACACGGATCGTTGCGGGTGTGGGCGTGCCACAGATCACTGCAATCCAGATGGTTTCTGACGCACTCAAGGGCACCGGCGTGCCGATGATCGCTGACGGCGGTATTCGTTATTCGGGTGATATTTCCAAGGCCATTGCTGCCGGCGGTAACGCCGTCATGCTCGGTGGCCTGTTTGCAGGCACGGAAGAAGCGCCCGGTGACGTTGAGCTGTTTCAGGGGCGGTCGTACAAATCCTACCGTGGCATGGGCTCAATCGGTGCCATGGCAGCCGGTGCGGCAGATCGCTACTTTCAGGACAGTACCGCCAACATCGACAAGCTGGTTCCCGAAGGTATCGAAGGCCGAGTGCCTTACAAAGGATCAGTGCTGGCCGTCATTCATCAATTGATG
>CAJBIL010000281.1 GCA_903953145.1 uncultured beta proteobacterium | reverse complement strand
TGCGCGCCTGCGAAGAGTTTCTGATCCTTCCCGAAGCCACTCCCGACAGCGACCCTTCATGGTTCGGTTTTTTGCTGACACTACGCGACAACGCACCGTGCAGCCGTGTCGACCTGTTGCGCTACCTCGATCAACAACGGATTGGTACACGTCTGCTGTTCGCCGGCAATGTGACCCGCCAACCCTACATGCAAGGCCGCAACTATCGTGTCGCCAACATCTTGACCAACGCCGACATCATCACCGAGCGCAGTTTCTGGATCGGTGTCTATCCGGGGCTATCGACCGAAATGCTCGATTACGCTGCTGACAAGATCGGCGAGTTTCTTGGAGTCGGCTTCTGAACCTGCCTCACCCCCCCCTACCCACCGAAGACCTCGAACATATCCTCGCCCACACCGCACCGTTGTGGCGCGAGTTGACCGGGGCACGAATTTTCATCACCGGTGGTACGGGATTTTTCGGCATCTGGCTGCTGGAAAGTATTGCTGCCGCCAACGACATCTTAAAAGTCGACGTTCGTGCCACGGTACTGAGCCGGAATCCGCAGCACTTCGCCTTAAAGAGTCCGCGACTGGCCGCCCGACCCGAATTCGAGTGGCTGACAGGGAATACCGCGAACTTTGTATTTCCAGCGAAGCCATGCGACTACGTCATGCATTTAGCCACGGCATCCGCCGCAGAACTCGGCGCTGGCGACGCGACACTGTCCTTGGCCACGCTCCTCGGCACGCAGCGCATCTTGAAATTCTCCTGCACCAGCGGGATCAGACGCCTGCTGTTTGCCAGTTCCGGGGCTGTTTATGGCCGCCAACCCATGGAACTGAGCCACATCCCCGAAACCTACGTCGGCGGCCCAAACCCGCGACACGCCGCCTCCGCCTACGGCGAAATAAAACGCATGTCGGAACTCATGTGCGCCCTCACCCCCGAGCTTGAATGCGTCATTGCACGCGGTTTCTCTTTCATTGGCCCCGGCATGCCTCTTACCGAGAAGTTCGCCATCGGCAGCTTTATCGGTCAAGCGCTGGCCGGCGGCCCGATCCGCATTCGTAGCGATGGCACCCCCGTGCGCAGTTATCTTTACGCCGCCGATCTCGTCATCTGGCTGCTTACCCTGCTGCTCAAAGGCAAGCCGAACCACCCCTACAACGTCGGATCCGATCAAACCATAAACCTCGTTGAACTGGCGCAGCACATTGCCACGACCACCGGCGACACGATGGTCGAAATTGCCCGTGCATTGAATGCAGTGCCTGCCGAACACTACGTCCCCGATATCCAGAGAGCACGCAGCGAACTCGGTCTGGACGTATTCATCCCGCTCTCGCCGGCGTTGCGTCGAACGCTAGACTGGGCAAAACAAACAATCGGTTGATCATTCGGGCCACCGGCAAACACGAAGACCCAAAAATCTTGTCCCCTCGTTTCGGCGGACTAAGCTACTATCCTGTGTTGATCAATGTCACCGCTACAGACATCATGACCCGCGACGAACTGCTTGACATTTCGACCAACAAAATCAAATACACGCTGAGTGCTTACATCCCTGCCGATGTGCCTGTGTATATTTTTGGATCTCGTTCCCGTCGTGATAATCGATGGAACTCAGACTTTGATCTGTGGATAGACGCAGACTTACCAAGGACAACCATAACCGCGGTCATTGAGCAGCTCGACGAATCCATTGTGCCGTTCAAAGTTGATCTGATTACAACTGCCCAACT
>CAJBIL010000280.1 GCA_903953145.1 uncultured beta proteobacterium | reverse complement strand
GATCAAGGGCGGTAAGCAGCCCATGCCGATCAAACGTTCAGCGCACGAAACAAGGAGTGCTGCGGCAAAGATCAACAGCAGCAAGCCGGTGATCTGGAAAAAACGTCGCTGGTCGAGAAAGCGCAGGCCACGGGATGCGGCCCCCGCGGTAAAAGCGGCGAGGATGAAGCCGGCAAGTGCGCCGGCTAGCAGGTTGAATCCTGCACCATTAGCGGCACTATTTTCCAGACCAAGGCCGTAGAGAAAGATCACCGTTTCGGCGCCCTCGCGGGCAATCGCCAGTGCGCTGATCGTGGCAATGCCCCACCAGCTACCGCGATCCGCCGCACGCGCCAGCCCGGCTTCGAGCTGGCCTTTCATTTCGCGACCGTGGCGCGCCATCCACAGCACCAACTGCGTAATCAGCCCGGCGGCGACGAACAGGATGGCCGTTTGAAACCATTCGAGCGCCTGCCCCGAGAGTTCGCTTTGCGCTTCCAGCATGGCCCAGCCGAGCGCCAGTGCCAGCCCGATACCCGCAACCACGCCGATCCACAAGGCACGCAATCCGCCGGACGTCGGGTTGCGTTGGAGCCATGCGTAAAGAATGCCAACCACCAGCATCGCTTCAATGCTTTCACGCCAGACGACAAACAGTGCATTTCCCATTTCTTGCTCCTATTACGCCTATTTGCGCCTATTTCGCGACGATGCGGCCCTGCGCGGTGTCCGGATGAAACTCGCCAAAAAATTTGTAGCTGCCTGGTTTCAATGGCTGAAAAATGAGGAAGCTGGAGGCGCCCGGTGCCAGCACCTTCTCTTTCTTCAACTCGACACTCTCGAATTCCTCGGCGCCCGGGCCTTCGTTTTTGATCAGCAGGCGAAACTTGGTATTGGCCGGTACTTCAAGTGTTTCCGGGATGAAATGGCCGTCCTTGATCAGCAGGTTGAAACTCGGCATGTCCTCTGCCTGCACCGGCGCCAGTACCGCCAGCATCAGAACAACCGTAATTACGATTGGATGGGTGAGGGCGCGCAGGGATTGTTGCAAAACTCGGTGCAGGTTCATGGATTAAGCCTCGTCGGTTCAGAATGCAAGTTGGGCACGCAGGCCAATAATTTTCACGCTGGCTGCATCGGTATTGCCGCCCAGCTGGCTGATGTACTGGAAGTTGGGCGACAGTTCGAACTGCTTCGTAATGCGATAGCGGTAATAGATTTCCGCCAGTTTCTCCGCGCCACCGGGCGTGTAGCTGAAGTCGGTCACGCCATCGCCATCAACATCCATCATGTGCAGACCGGCATCGTGATAAGCGTTGCTGGCATGCATAAAGCCTGCCGCAACACCCAGCGAATCACCGCCGCGTGACCAGTAAGCGCCATTGATTTCACTGCCCAGCGTCAACGCACGATCAAAGCGCACCTTGCCGCTGATCTGCTGCCCGTATCGCCCAAACAGCGTCAATCCATCACCGACTTTCTGATCTGCTGAAAGCCCCCATCCAGACTGGTGTGCTGTGGTGCCATCAAGCTCGTTGCCCTGGCTGCGCTGCCACGCGTAAACCCGATAGTTGCCAGTCAAGCCACCAAGAAACTTAAGCGAGGTTTCCGCTTGTGCGATGACCAGCGGCGAAGCCAGCGTTCGTTGATAGTTAGCGCCGCGCGGGCCACTGCCGAACACACCCAGCGACAGGCGCCAGGTTTCCGGCTTCGATGTTTCGTTCAAGTAGGAGGCAACAAAGCCCGGCTGAAAGCCGTTGGCGTCGACGCCAATCTGCCCGCCGGCATCGAGCAGCGGGTTATGTACAAAGGCCGAGTTGAGGAACTGCCGGCCTTCGTCGCCGGCGGCAGCGTTCTGGTCGAAGAAGCCGAACAGATCCATCTTGCCGAAGGTGATCTCCAGCTTTTCCCGCGAGCGTGGTTTGAAT
>CAJBIL010000279.1 GCA_903953145.1 uncultured beta proteobacterium | reverse complement strand
CGGCAATCATCTTCGGCATCGCCTTCATCTTTATTCTAAGGAAAATGTAATCCTTGGGTGCGGTGAGCATGATCGGCGCCTTTTCCATGGCACATTGGCCAACCAGCCCTTCGCCGATGCGGAAGCTGTTGGAGAGGTGCTTGCGCTCGCGGTAGCCGTAACTGGCCAGCAGCGTCAGGCGGCCATCGCCACTCGCCACATACACCGCGCCGTGCCCGGCCTTGAGCACCGTGGCCAGCCGCGATATTGCCGTCTGCGCCAGCGTCTTGAAGTCCTCTGTCTGTTGCAGCTCGGCACCGATTTCAGCACTGTGCGATTTGATCCAGCGCGTATCTTCGGCCTTGCGGTAGATGCCTTGCAGCACCTGAATCGCGCGCGCCATGATACCGATCTCGTTCGGATAATCGGTATGCGGAATCGGTGCCGCCACTTCACCTGCCGCCAGCCCTTCCACCGAGTTGCGCAGGCGTTCGTTGGGGCGCTTGATCGAACGCCCGATCAGCACGCCAAACCCCGCTGCGGCGATGATGCCGCCAATCAACAGCAGTAGCGCCAGTTGTCGCGTTGCCTGTGTCTGTTTTTTCATCGCCAGCAGTTGATCGTGAGAGCCGCGCTTCTTGATCTCGGTGAGCGCGGTCAGGTCGTCGTCAGCCGAATTGACCGTCTCGATGAACTCGGCGCTGCTAACAAACTTTGCCGCTGCCGAGGGGTTTGTTTTTTCACGCGCCATCATGGCCAGCGCATGCTCGACGTTCTCGTTGAACTTATTGAAATTGCGCTGAAACTGGTCGTGCCGGGCAATCGCCTCTGCACGGAAGAGACGTTTGCGCCCCTCGGCCAGCTCGTTTCGCAGGGTTTGGCGGGCGGTGGCCACCTGCGCCACGGCCTTGTCACGCGCCGCATCATCCTGCGCGATCATGGCCTGACGCATCGCCCGTCCCATGTAGACCAGATTGATGTTGGCTTCCTGGATGTGCGAGATGCCCAGCAGATCCATTTCGTAGAGCCGTTCCATCTCGGCTTCCATGGTGGCCAAGCTGGAAAGCCCGGAAATACCGATGGCCGCTGCGACCACTAAGCCGAAGCTGAAACCCATCACCAGCTTGGTGTTGAGCCAGAGTTTTTCGATGGCGGTAAGCAAGCTATTCATGCGTGGAACCTCAATGACGACGGCGGAATAAGCGATGGTAATGATCAATCGGTACGAAAAGAGAATTCCCGACAAAACTCAGTGATTCCGATTGGCCGATGAACAGCAAGCCCTGCGCGCGCAAGGCTTGATAAAACAGCTTGATAAGCTGATCCTGCAAGTGCGACTTCATGTAGATCAGCAGATTACGACAACTCACCAGATCAAGGTTTGCCGGCGGCGTGCCGCCGAGCACGTCGCGTTGCTCGAACTGAACGCAGGTTTTGATGTCCGGCACAATCTCGAAATGCTGCCCCTTTTGCTCAAAATACTTGTCGCGCAATTCGGCCGGCATTTCTTTGAACGCGGTTTGG
>CAJBIL010000278.1 GCA_903953145.1 uncultured beta proteobacterium | reverse complement strand
GGAATTGAATCCTCCTGCGACGAAACAGGTGTCGCACTTTATAGCACCGATGACGGCGGTGCATTGCTGGCTCATGCATTGCATTCGCAGGTGGTGATGCATCAGGCGTATGGTGGTGTGGTGCCCGAACTTGCTTCACGCGATCACATCCGGCGCGCGGTGCCTTTGCTGCGTAAGGTGTTAGCCGATAGCGGGCGCTCGCTCAACGACATTGATGCGGTGGCCTACACACAAGGGCCAGGGCTGGCCGGCGCCTTGCTGGTCGGTGCTGCTTTTGCCGAGGCGCTCGCTACGTCGCTGGGCGTGCCAACGCTGCCGGTGCATCACCTTGAAGGACATTTGCTCTCCCCGCTGCTCTCCAGCAAGCCCCCGCGTTTCCCCTTTATTGCACTGCTCGTTTCTGGCGGCCATTCTCAATTGATGCGGGTGACGAACGTCGGGCAATATGAATTGCTCGGCGAAACGCTCGATGATGCGGCTGGCGAGGCTTTTGATAAAACAGCCAAGCTGCTGGGTCTGGATTATCCCGGGGGGGCAGCGCTGGCGGCGTTGGCGGAGTCCGGGCGGCCGGAGGTGATGAAATTTCCCCGTCCGATGCTGCATTCGGGTGATCTAGATTTCAGTTTCAGTGGCCTGAAAACTGCTGTGCTGACTAAAGTTCGGGAACTCACCAGCGACGGGAGTGCACTGGACAATCAGCAGCGCGCTGACATCGCGCGAGGTTTTCAGGATGCAATTGTTGAGGTGCTGGTCAAAAAATCGTTGCGGGCATTGAAAGACAGTGGCTTGAAGCAACTGGTCGTTGCCGGTGGCGTCGGCGCCAATCACGAATTGCGGCGTCAGCTGAATGCGCGCGCCGAAAAATTGAAATTCAATGTGTTTTACCCCGAGTTCGAATTTTGCACCGATAACGGCGCGATGATCGCGCTGGCCGGGGCTTTACGCCTGCAATCGGGTGTTGCCACTAAGCCGGCAGGCGCGTTCGCCGTGCGGCCGCGCTGGCCGCTGGCCGATCTCACTGGTTGCGGCTGATCAGGCTTTCTTTTTTGCGCCGAGTTTCGGCTCGCTGCCTGCCATCAATCGCTGCAGATTGGGCCAGTGCTTGCCGATCAGCGCCATGGCGATCACGCCCACCACCAGTACGCGCCCGTCTATGCCCCAGAACATCGCAGCGACTATCGGTGCGGCGACAGCGGCCAGCAGTGCCGCCAGCGATGAGTAGCGCAGGGTAAAAGCAACGAATAGCCAAGTGCCAAGCGTTGCCAAGCCGAGCAGCAGGTCGAGGGCGAGCAGCACGCCGGCTGCAGTCGCAACGCCCTTGCCACCCTTGAATTTGAGGAAAACCGGGTAAAGATGGCCAAAAAAGACCGCCAGTGCAACGAGGCCGATCAGCGTGTTGCCTTGCCCGTATTCGGTACCGTATCGTTGCGCAAGATAGACTGCCAGCCAGCCCTTGCTGGCATCGCCGAGCAAGGTGACGATGGCCGCTGCCTTGTTGCCGCTGCGCAGCACGTTGGTCGCCCCCGGATTTTTTGACCCGTAGCTGCGCGGATCGGCCAGCCCGAAAATGCGGCTGGAAATAATGGCAAACGGGATCGAGCCGAGCAGGTAGGCGGCAACAACCGCAAGCAGGATGATGAGGGCGGGTGACATGGTCTTTTCAGATGGTCGGCAGTGCTCTGGGTTAGAATGCGCGGACTGTTCTCACGCATCAGCCGGCCTCGGCTGATCCACGATTTTACACCGACTCATTCCCTCTCCACGGCCGCTGTATGGACATCATTTTTATTGAAGATTTTCGCGTCAGTACGCAGATCGGCATTTATCCGCGCGAAAAAGCCATGCCGCAGACGGTTGAAATCTCACTGCAGATCGGCACGTCAACCACCACCGCCGGCGCCAGCGATGATATTCATGACACCATTGATTACGCCGTGGTGGTCGATCGACTGCGCCGCGAACTGGGCGAACGCCATTTCAATCTGCTCGAAAAACTGGCTGACTACGTCGCCACGCTGTTGCTCGAAGACTTCGGCGCCAGCTGGGTGCGCGTTTCGATTGCCAAACTCGGCATGATGCGCGGCGTGCGGCGGGTTGGGGTGGTAATTGAGCGGGGAAGTAAAGGTTAACACGGCGCTGTTCGCCTTGTTTAAGTTTTAGCCCTTCAGCGCAGCCTCAACCACCGTCGGCGACAGTGCCCGCAGGATATCGTGCGGATGCACGCCGACCAGATAGCCGCGTCTGCCGCCGTTGATATAGATCAGGGACAGGTCGAGGATGCTTTTTTCGATGAAGATCGGCATCTGTTTTTTCGTGCCGAACGGGCTGGTGCCGCCGACCAGGTAGCCCGTGTGGCGATTGGCATCTTCCGGCGAGCAGGTTTCGATTTTCTTGTGACCGCTTTGGCGCGCCAGTTCCTTGGTCGATACCTTGCGGTCGCCGTGCATGAG
>CAJBIL010000277.1 GCA_903953145.1 uncultured beta proteobacterium | reverse complement strand
CATGAGCGGGAATAGCATTTCTGGGGGTACCGGATCGAGCAGGTTACGAATCTGGTTATCGCTGGGAATCTGGTGCACCCCAAAAAGCGACGTGGCGTTGTTTTTGCCTTGCTGTCGGCGCCGGGATGAAACTGGTCGGAAATAGCCGATATAAAAGTGGACTAGCGACTTGAACGGCGGCACTCGGGTTTTTGACGCACGAAGGCCGCCGGCCTGTTTTTCAGGCATTCGGCGGCTTTTTTTGTAATTTTTTGGGCGTTATTCGTTGGCGATCTCGCGCATCCGGTAGGATTTTCCTTCGATCACGACGGATTCGGCGTGATGCAATAGCCGATCCAGTAAAGCAGAAGTCAGCGTGCTGTCGTTATTAAAGATTTCCGGCCATTGCTTGAAGGCACGGTTGGTGGTGATCACGGTTGAGCCCCGTTCGTAACGCTGGCTAATCACCTGAAAGAGGCCGTCGGCCCCGAATTTGTCAATTGGCAGGTAGCCGAGCTCATCAATCACCAGGATTTCCGGTTTGAGCAATCGCGCCATTTCGCGTTTTATCCCACCGGTTGCCTGAGCGGCAGCCAAGGCATTGACGATATCGACGGCGCTGGTAAAGAGTGCCGTTTTGCCCTGTTGGCAAGCGGCGTAAGCCAGAGCGATGGCGAGATGCGTCTTGCCGACACCGACGCTGCCCAGCAGAATCACATTGCCATGTTCCGGCAAGAAACCCAGACGAAACAAATGCGTCACCTGCGCCCGGTTGATCTTCTTCGGCCAGCGCCAGTCAAAGGTGTCGAGCGTCTTGATCCCAGGCAGTCGTGCCGCCTGGATGCGTCGGGCAATCAAGGCCTCATCGCGCCGCGCCACTTCACCCGCCACCAGTTGCTCCAACAAACGTAGCGGTGGCCAGGCATCCCGTGCCGCCTGCGCTGTCAATTCGGCATAGTGCTGGGCGAAATACGGCAACTGCAAGCGAGCGAGTTGCCCGTTGAGAACGTCATCAAGCAACTGCATCATCTTCTCCTTGGTCTGTCAGGTGGCCGATCTCGGCATAGGCCGAGAGATCCGCCGGGGGCAATTCCAGTTCCAGCACATCCTGGCGGCGCATCAGTACGAGTGGACTGGCTTCTGGATGCTGGCGGCCCCGGGCCTCAATCAAGTGGGTGATGTACTCACTACTAAACGCCTCAAACACCAAGGCATCTTGCATCGCCCGTACCACAGCCTCCGCCCCGTGCAATTCCGCCAGCGCCACGATTTTGCGGACATGTGACAGGGCGTTGCCACGGCGCTCCTGCAATCCGGTGTAATACGCGGATGCCTGGGGTGAGAGACTGAGGAAGCGTTTGAGCACCTGTGCATCCCGGGCATGCCGCCGCTGGGCGATCAAGGCTTTCGGGTGCTCCGGGTCTTCGATATCCAGATGGCGCTCGAACGACCGGGAATGGCGGGCAATCAGCAGATCCTCGTGATAAATACACAGCCGGTCTGGATAGGCCTTGAGAACCACCGGACAGCCGGCATACCGTGCCGGCACAGAATAGCGGTTGGCCTCAAAGCTGACCCGGAACTGGCGATTGGCACGAACAGTGAGCACCCGGCCGACATCAAACAGGCGGGGATTGACGGGATGGAGTTGTGCTTGTTCTTCTGCCCACAAATCGACCGGCCGCCGCCGGGTTTCCCGATGCAGGCGAACATTGGCCACGCCGTCAAGCCAAACCCGCAGGGCCGGATTGAGCGCAGCGAAATCCGGCAAGTCCAGGCCATTCAGGAAGTTGTGTTTGACATAACCGACGCCGCGCTCGACGCGGCCCTTCTCATTGCCCTTTGCCACCGCACAGGCCACGATTTCAAAGCCGTAATGGCGGGCGAAATCGACATAGCGCGGATTAAACTGCGCCGGCTCACCCCGAACATGGCGAAGCACCGCACAGCGCAGGTTGTCGACCATGACCTTATTCGGAACACCCAGTGCATTGAAGGCATTGATGTGCGCCGCCAGAAACTGCTCCATGGTTTGTGACAGCGTAAATTCGACATAGATCTGCCGGCTGTAGGCCAGCACCATCACAAAGAAGGAGAGGCGCCGGCGCGTATTGCCAACGGCAATCGTGCCGTATTCCCCCCAATCGACCTGTGCCACATCGCCCGGTGCAAAGGCCAAAGTG
>CAJBIL010000276.1 GCA_903953145.1 uncultured beta proteobacterium | reverse complement strand
AGCCCCAATTTGCTGGCTGGATGCACCGAGTAGTCCAGCCAGCGGTGCGTGCCGCGCCGTTCCCGTTGGGTATTGGGCAGTAACGACGACCAGTAGCGAACGGTAAATTGCACGGGGCTCAGTCTTGTACCGAGTGATCAGGTCTGATGCAGTTCTTCGCGGATCACACGGCGCAGATCTGCCTCAAGGTGCCCGGTTTCTATCACGCGACGCAGCGTATCGTTGATCAGCGTCTGGTAGCCACGATCTCCGGCCAGCGCTTTGAAATGCTCAACAATCGGGGCATCCAGCATGATGTTGATGCGCAATTTGGCGACTCGCGCGCGCACCGCAGCCTGCCATTCGGCGCGACTAGCCTCCTTGCGACCCACGCGCAGACGGGCGCGGTCGAAGTCGGCTTGCGTCAGCTTCGGCGCGTCGTCAGAAATATCCGGCATTTTTGTAATAGAGGTCTGTTTCATCGCTGTCCGCCTTGCGCATGGAAATGATGCGGATTTCCTCATCGCTTTCAATATGAACGATCAGCACCACCAGGAAATCCAGAAGCCCAATGCCAATCATGCGCTGCTCGCCATAGTCCTCGCGGAGGTCTTCAATCAGCAGCAGCGGGCTGTTGAAGACTTTTTCTGCATCCGCGAAATCCAGCCCGTGTTTTTTCAGGTTGGTTTCGCGTTTGGCTTCGTCCCAGAGATAGCGCATGAATTTAATTATACATACTCAAATACACATTTCAAGCGCTTTGGCTTGGCTGCGCCAGTGCCTACTGTTTGATGACGCTTTGTTCAATTTGTGTTGACTCGCAGGCGATGCCGGCAATGTCTTCGGATCAGGTTTCGTTGTCATGTTCATCGTGTTCAGACCCCGCCTCGGAGTAAAATGGCGGGATGCCTGAAACGCCTTCCTGCCAATTCATCCATCTCCGCCTGCACAGCGAATATTCCGTCACCGACGGCATTGTTCGCCTTGATGACGCGGTTGCGCGGGCGGTGGCTTGCGGCATGCCGGCGCTGGCGTTGACCGATCTGGCCAATTTTTTCGGTCTCGTTAAATTTTATTCTGCGGCGCGTGGCAAGGGCGTCAAGCCGGTGCTGGGCTGTGACGTATTCATTGCCAACGAAGCCGACCCGGATCGCCCCTATCGCCTGCTGCTGCTCTGCCGTTCGCATCAAGGCTATTTGCAGCTTTGCGAACTGCTGTCACGGGCTTATCTCGCGCCGCGTGTGCGCGGGCGGGCTGAGATTACGCGGCAGATGTTGGCCGATGTTGGTGTGGATGGGCTGATCGCGCTGTCGGGCGCTGCACATGGCGATGTCGGCGAGGCGCTGTTGCAGGGCAATCGCGAGCAGGCGGCGAACCGTGCGCGCTACTGGGCGACGCTGTTTGCCGATGCGTTTTATCTTGAAGTGCAGCGCGTTTATACGAGCGCACAGGCACAAGCCCACGCGCAGCAGGAGTCGCTGATTAAGGCCAGTGCTGCGCTCGCAGTCGAGCTCGATCTGCCGCTGGTGGCCACGCACCCGATTCAGTTTCTTGAGCGCGACGACTTCAAGGCACACGAAGCCCGCGTCTGTATTGCCGAAGGCTACATGCTCGGCGACGCGCGGCGGCCACGGTTATATACCGACGAGCAATACTTCAAGTCGCCGGAAGAAATGCAGGCGTTGTTTGCCGACTTGCCCGCCGCGCTGGCCAATTCGGTCGAAATCGCCAAGCGCTGCAATCTGACGATTGTCCTCGGTAAAAACTACCTGCCCGATTTCCCGACGCCGGAAGGCATCACGCTGGATGACTTTCTTTGTCAGGAAGCCGCGAAGGGGCTTGAGCGGCGTCTGATCCAGCTTTATCCCGATCCCGAAGAGCGCGCCAAACACCGCCCGGCGCACGATGCGCGGCTGAAAATCGAAACTGACACCATCGTGCAGATGGGCTTCCCCGGTTACTTCCTGATCGTGGCCGACTTCATCAACTGGGCGAAGAACAACGGCGTGCCGGTCGGCCCCGGTCGCGGTTCGGGTGCCGGTTCGGTGGTGGCTTACGCGCTCGGGATTACTGACCTTGATCCCTTGCGCTATGCACTGCTTTTCGAGCGCTTTCTTAACCCCGAGCGGGTGTCGATGCCCGACTTCGACATCGACTTCTGCCAGGACAATCGCTGGCGTGTGATCGAATACGTGCGCGAGAAATACGGCAAGGCGGCGGTGTCGCAAATCGCCACCTTTGGCACCATGTCGTCCAAGGCCGTCATCCGCGACGTCGGGCGGGTGCTTGATCTGCCGTACAACTTCTGTGACCAGCTTTCCAAGCTGATTCCGGTGGAGGCCAACAAGCCGCTGTCGCTGGCCAAAGCCATCGAGGCCGAGCCGCAACTCAAAGCCAAGATTGAGGATGAGGAAGAAGTCCGCGATCTCTTTGATCTGGCGAGTCGTCTCGAAGACTTAACGCGTAACGTTGGCATGCACGCCGGTGGTGTGCTGATTGCACCCGGCAAACTGACCGATTTTTGCCCGCTCTATTCGGCCGATGGCGGCTCGGTGGTTTCGCAATACGACAAGGACGACGTCGAAAAAGTCGGCCTCGTGAAGTTCGACTTCCTCGGCCTGCGCAACCTGACGATTATCAAGCTCGCCGTTGATTACGTTGAGAAGCTGTCCGGCAATCGCCCCGACCTTGATGCGCTGACGTTTGACGACCCGCGTGCCTACCAGATTCTGAAAGACGCCAACACCACGGCGATCTTCCAGGTGGAATCGGAGGGCATGAAAAAGCTGCTCAAGAAGCTGGCGCCCGACCGTTT
>CAJBIL010000275.1 GCA_903953145.1 uncultured beta proteobacterium | reverse complement strand
TCGTCGCGCACCAGGAGTTGAGCCAGCGCAGCTTTGGCCTCGCCGTCCAGCACCTTGCCGAGTAGTTCGCCCAGACGCCGGCGCTCGGCCGATAACGCCTCGCTGATCAGTTCCTGCAACGTCGTGTGGCCGGGCCGGACGATTTTGTGCTCGTTGAGATAGACAATCAACTCGGCCACGATGAAGCCGGGCGTAACGTCACGCTGTCAGCAGCGGATGTAAATTGATACAGACCAGCGATTGAAAGTTGATACACCGAATTGAGAGAAGATCGGCGGATTTAAAAGGCGCCGGTGATCACAAACGAGGTGTATATGGAAATCGAAGTATTAAGAAAGCACGGTTTTAGCCTACGGCGGATAGCTGCGGAAGTTGGATGTGCGGTCAATACGGTACGCAGTCATCTGACGTCCGGCATTAAGCCCAAGTACGAGCGGCAAAAGCAGCGGTTAGCCAAAGTGGCCCCCTATGAAACCTACCTGCGGGAACGGCAAGCGGCGGCGCAACCGCTTTGGATACCAGCCACCGTTCTGCACCGGGAGATATCAGCCCAAGGCTATCAAGGTGGCATGAGCCAATTACGGCGCTTTCTGCGTGACGTCAGGCCTACTCTGCCGGTCGATCCCGTCGTCCGGTTTGAAACGGCGCCAGGCGAGCAGATGCAAGTCGACTGGGTTGAATTCCGCAAAGGGAGCGCCCCCCTCTACGCCTTCTGCGCCACGCTCGGCTTCAGCCGGGCAAGTTACGTCGAATTCGTCACCGACATGAAAGTCGGCACACTGATCGACTGCCACCAAAAAACCTTTGTTGCCTTGGGCGGGGTGTCCCAACGCATTCTCTACGACAACATGAAGACCGTCGTTATCGAACGTGACGTCGATGGGCCAGGGGAGCATCGTTACCATGCTGGCTTTCTCGACTATGCCAAACACTGCGGCTTTATCATCAAACTCTGCCGCCCCTATCGGGCGCGCACCAAAGGCAAGGTTGAACGATTCAATGGCTACCTGCGCCGATCGTTCTACGTTCCTCTGGTCGCCAAGCTCAAGCAGGCAGGTTTGCAACTTGATGCAGTCACCGCTAACGCAGAGGTCCGGCACTGGCTGAATGAAGTCGCCAACGAGCGTATTCATGGCACAACCCAGGTCAGGCCAAACGAGCGACTCGTGGAGGAGCAGGCCCTGCTTCAAGTGATTCCAGCCACCTGGCGAGGTGACATTGCGGCGGCTAGGCCACAAGCGGCGGTCGGCACAGCCACCGGAGCAGTAGCGGTTCGACCGGCAGTCGTCACCGAGCGCATCGCTGCGGCGACGCCCTTGCAACATCCACTCGCCGTCTACGAGCAGTTGCTGGCGCAGTGTCGTGTTGTGGTTGAGGTGGCGCCATGAATCTTCAACACGAGAGAATGCTCGGCCTGTGCGAAACATTGAGCCTACCCTTTGTCGCCCAAGGTTATTCGCTGGCCAGCCAAGAGGCGGCCGAGAAAGAAACGGCTTACAGCGATTTCTTGGAAGGGCTGTTGAGAACAGAAGCCGCCGGCCGGCAAGTACGCAAGCAAAGCATGCTGACCCGCTTGGCCGGTTTCCCGGCGATCAAGACCCTCGATGATTTCGTTTACCAGTTTGCTGCCGGGGTTAAAAAGAGTCAGATCGACGAACTGGCGGGGCTGGGCTTTGTTGAGCGCCATGAGAACGTGGTGCTGGTTGGCCCTTCCGGTGTCGGCAAAACGCATCTCGCCATTGCGTTGGGGTATCGAGCAGCACAGGCAGGCATCAAGACGCGATTCACCACAGCCTCCGACTTGCTGCTGACCTTGTCAGTGGCACATGCACAAAACCAGCTCAAGACGGTCATGCATCGAGCCATCAGCGCCTATCGGTTGCTGATCATTGACGAAATCGGCTATCTGCCAATGAACCGGGAACAGGCAAACCTGTTCTTCCAGGTGATTGCTGCTCGTTACGAGCGAGGCTCATTAATCGTGACCAGTAATCTGCCCTTCGGGCAATGGGATACGACCTTTGCGCAGGATGCCACGCTGACCGCAGCATTGCTGGATCGCCTCCTTCACCACGCACGCATCTTGCCGATTAACGGGGAGAGTTACCGACTCAAGCATCAACGCCAGGCCGGCGTGTTTCAGGCCAGAAAAGTAGT
>CAJBIL010000274.1 GCA_903953145.1 uncultured beta proteobacterium | reverse complement strand
GCTCGGCAAACGGCAAATTAAAACGAACACCAACCCACGAAAACAGAAAAGAGGTGGAGAAAGCAAGCAATATGAAGCCCGAAAACGCCACCATCAGCAGCTTTGGTGTGATGGTCAGCGTCTTGGCGGTTGCCAGCCGGTTGGATACAAGAATAATATGCAAGTTGACCTCCTCGAAGCTCCCGATGCAAAACCCCATCGAAAACTATCTCGAAGCAGCCGAAGGTGCCGGCAAGGTGCTGGCTCACGCAAGGCTGCTCATGAAGCTGGCGAATCTCTATTCAGGAATTGCGCCGGCGCATCTGGGCCAGGCAAGTTGCGTGGCCAATTTCAAAGCGGGGATTATTATTATTCACGCCGCCAACGGCGCGGTTGCTGCCAAATTACGCCAGCAAGCACCGAGCTTGGCTAACGAATTCATGAAACGGGGAATTGAGTGTAACGAGGTTCAAGTGAAAGTTCAAGCCCCTGAAATCAAAAGCCAATCAAGGACTTCCACACAAAAACCGTTGAGCCCACAGACTTCGCATGAACTCTCAGGACTTGCGAACTCACTACCGAACTCATCATTACGCTCAGCGCTTGAGACGCTTCTGGCCCGTGCCCTGATCAGGCAATAACTACGCTGAGCTAGAAAGCCGGCAGCGCCAGCCAACGCGACACCGCCTCGGGCGCCAGCGCCTCATCTTCGAAGCTGACATATTCCCAGGCATCCGGATTGGCCAGCAACTCACGCGCGAGTGCATTGTTCAGCGCATGGCCGGATTTGTGTGCTGTGAATGAGGCCAGCAAAGGGTGACCGAGCAGATAGAGATCGCCGATCGCATCAAGTACCTTGTGTTTGACAAACTCGTCGCTGTAACGAAGGCCATCAGTGTTCAGCACACGGTACTCGTCGAGCACAACGGCGTTATCGAGACCACCGCCTTGAGCCAAGCCATTTTCACGCAGCCATTCGACTTCCTGCATAAAACCAAAGGTACGGGCGCGCGCCACTTCACGTACGTAGGAGTGTTCAGCAAAATCGATGGTGACTTCCTGACCGCTGCGGTTAATCGCCGGGTGATTGAAAGCAATTGAGAACGACAAACGAAAACCATCGTATGGCTCAAAGCGCGCCCATTTGTCACCAGCTTTGTCGCTCTCTCGCACCTCTAGCCGGCGTTTAACGCGGATGAATTTTTTGGCAACAGGCTGTGCTTCAATACCGGCTGACTGAATCAGAAAGACAAAAGGGGAAGCTGAGCCATCGAGAATCGGCACTTCAGCTGCATCAAGATCAACGAAAGCGTTGTCGATCCCCAGTCCGGCAAAGGCGGACATCAAATGCTCGATGGTGCCTACGCGGACTTTACCTTGCGGACCATCACACTCAAGGCAGGAACACATCCGGGTATCACCAACCATCAGCGCCGAAGCCGGCAGATCAACGACCGGATCAAGATCAATCCGCCGAAAAACGATGCCGGTATTCGGTGCTGCGGGGCGCAACACCATGGTGACCTTGGCACCTGAATGCAAGCCGACACCAGAGGCGCGAATCAGCGATTTGAGAGTTCGTTGCTTAAGCATGTGCTTGAAAAAAATGAATAATTAACCAATTGTAGCACAGGACGCCACTGCACCAATGCGCAGGGCGTACCACATGCAATCCGCCTGTTTCCTAGCAGCAGGCGCAGTTCTCTGTTAAGAGATCAGTCTGCCTGCTTTCTCAGGAAAGCGGGGATGTCGTAGCGATCGACGCCGCTATTTGCCAGCGCTTCAACTTTTGCGTTACGCCCATTACGAATCACTGCCGGTGTATCAAATTGGCTGTAATCGGTGGGTCCCGAACTATTTGGGGCGAATCCACCATCGGTGCCAGTGGCCTGGACAATAATCGGCGGCGTATTAATCAGCTCAAACGGCTGACGCTTGGTCTGCGCCTGACCGAGACCCGTTGCCACAACAGTAACGCGGATTTCTTCACCCATGCTTTCGTCGTAAACCGCCCCGAAAATGATATGCGCGTCTTCCGCAGCGAATGCACGAACGGTACTCATTACTTCGTTAACTTCCCTCATTTTCAGGCTACGCGTTGCGGTAATGTTCACCAGCACCCCCTTGGCGCCAGAAAGGTTAATTCCTTCCAGCAACGGCGAAGCAACTGCCTGCTCGGCAGCAATCCGCGCACGATCAACGCCTGCGGCGTTAGCGGTGCCCATCATGGCCATGCCCATCTCACTCATCACCGTGCGCACGTCTTCAAAATCGACGTTAACCAGGCCCGGGTAATTGATAATTTCGGCGATGCCACCAACTGCGTTGCGCAAGACGTTGTCTGCAGCCTTGAAGGCATCGTCCATCGACACGTCCTCACCAAGCACATCCGTTAACTTGTCGTTCAGGATAACGATTAACGAATCGACATGCTTTTGCAATTCGGCGATGCCGGCTTCAGCCACTTTCAGGCGCTTGCCTACAAAACCAAACGGCTTGGTAACTACGGCGACGGTCAGGATGCCAAGTTCGCGTGCCACTTCAGCAACGATTGGCGCAGCACCGGTTCCTGTACCACCGCCCATGCCGGCAGTAATGAACACCATCTGAGCGCCCTTGAGCGACTCAGCGATCTGCTCACGCTCTTCGACCGCAGCTTCGCGACCAACTTCGGGCTTCGCGCCGGCACCACGACCTGTTTTACCAAGCCGTAGCTTTTGACTGGCACCACTGCGTTTCAGGGCCTGTGCATCCGTATTGGCGGCCACAAATTCAACGCCATTGACCCCCTCGCGAATCATGTGATCTACGGCATTGCCGCCAGCGCCACCGACGCCGAACACCTTGATCACGGTCCCCAGATCATTACTGTTGTCTTCTACGTCGATAATCTCAAACATGGCCATGGCACTCTCCTCTGCGAAAAACTGTTAAAAATAAATAAATAGGGGGAAACAACGATCAAAAATTCTTCTCAAACCAGGACTTCATCCGCCCGAACACCTGCTTGACATCCCTTGTCTCGCGTACTTTCATGCCACGTTTGCGCTGTGCCTGCGCTTCGAGCAGCAGGCCGCAAGCCGTGGCAAAACGCGGGTTCTGCACGACATCTGCGAGTGCGCCGTTGTACTTCGGCACACCCAGACGAACCGGCATATGGAAAATCTCCTCGCCAAGCTCAATCATGCCGGGCATCACCGACGAGCCGCCGGTAAGCACAATGCCTGACGACAAGACTTCTTCGAATCCCGAACGGCGCAACTCAGCCTGGATCAGTTCAAACAGCTCTTCGACACGTGGCTGAATGACGTCGGCCAGTGCCCGGCGGGACAACTTGCGCGATGGGCGATCATCAACACCGGCAACATCAAGCACGTCTTCCGGGTCAGCCAGTTGCGAGAGAGCACAACCGAATTTGCGCTTGATGTCTTCGGCTTCACGCGTTGGCGTGCGCAGTGCCATGGCGATATCGTTGGTGATCTGGTCGCCGGCAATCGGGATAACCGACGTGTGGCGAATTGCGCCTTGCGTCCAGACAGCGAGATCGGTTGTGCCGCCGCCGATGTCGATCAGGCAGATGCCGAGATCTTTCTCATCTTCGGAGAGCACGGCATAGGAGGATGCCAATGGTTGCAGCACCAGATCATTGACTTCAAGCCCGCAGCGGCGCACACATTTGACGATGTTCTGTGCGGCAGAAACAGCACCGGTCACAATATGCACCTTCACTTCGAGGCGGAAACCACTCATGCCAATCGGTTCGCGAATGCTGTCCTGGTCATCGATAATGAATTCCTGCGTGAGAATGTGCAGGATTTCCTGATCGGCGGGGATGGGCATGGCGCGTGCTGTTTCGATCACGCGAGTGACGTCCATCGGCGTCACCTCCTTATCCTTGATCGCCACCATCCCATTCGAGTTAAAACTCTTGATATGGCTACCGGCAATGCCGGTATACACATCCTTGACCTTGCAGTCAGCCATCAGCTCGACCTCCTGCAAGACCCGCGAGATGGTCGCAACGGTTTCCTCGATATTGACGACAACGCCTTTTTTCAGCCCCCTGGACTCCTGCGAGCCCATGCCGATAACGTTGAGGCGCCCCTCCGGCGTGACTTCAGCAACCAGCGCGACAATCTTTGACGTGCCGATATCGAGTCCGACGATCAGATCCTTGCTATCCCTGCTCATTATTTTCCTCTGACTTCATGACTCGCACTGCCGGCGAAACGCAGTGCAAAACCGTTCGGATAACGCATATCGACTGCTGCCGGCCGCGCACGACGCGCATCCGAAAGCGTCGGGTAATACTCGACAAAACGTTGCAGGCGAACACCAATCGGTGCTTTTGCCTGTTCGCGGCCAAGTTCAATCTGCATACCATCCTCCAGCTTCAACAACCAGGCCAGACGTTGCGACAAAGCAACCTGTTCCAGCCGACGACCGGTCGGCTTCAATGTCCGCGCAAATGCTTCGTAGTTCCGCAACACTTCGGCTGAGGAGCCGGCCGGGCCGGCCAGTAAAGGCAAATTCATTTCGCGTGACATGGAGGCCACGAACAACTCGCCAAAAGAATTCACCAGTTGCGCGGATCCGTCGCCCCAACGCGCAGCCGGCAAATGCTCCTCGAGACGCAATTCGATGCGTGCCGGCCAGCGCCGGCGCACTTCGGCATGCCGAACCCACGGCAGTTTTTCCAGGGAGAGTCGCAAATTTTCCAGATTGACGCTGAAAAAATTGCCGCGCAGCAAGCCCGATAGCGAACGCTCCACCTCGCTGCGCCGAACCTCCTGCAATTCGTGCATAACCACCACTTCGTGTAGCGGAAACAGTGGCAAGCGCGTTGACCACACGGTTGCAGCAACCAGCAACGCGGCGGCGGCTACTGCCAGCAGCAAGTCGGATACGGCGGTCATCAGTTGCGGTTTGTGCCACATCGATCATCCCAGAGTCGCCAGTGCGAGCACGCGCACGACCAGTTCGTCGTAAGAAATACCGGCCACCCGCGCCGCCATTGGCACCAGCGAGTGATCGGTCATGCCGGGCGAAGTATTCACTTCGAGAAAATAAACGCCACCGGCTTCATCCATCAGAAAGTCAACCCGCCCCCAGCCACGGCCGCCAAGTACATGAAAGGCATCAACAGCCTGCCGGCGAATTTCTATTTCACGCTCAGCGTTCAAGCCACAAGGGCAGCGATAGGCGGTATCGTCACGCAGATATTTCGCTTCGTAGTCGTAAAACTCGGTCGCTGGCTCGATTTTGATAATCGGCAACGCTTCTCCCCCGAGAATGGCGACGGTGTATTCGCCGCCGAGTACGGCGCGCTCGGCAATCACAAGCGCGTCATACTGCGCGGCTTCCGCATAGGCGGACCGCAGCTCACCACTGTGCTTTACTTTGGAAATGCCAATCGACGAACCCTCACAGGCCGGTTTGACGAAGAGCGGCAAACCCAGTTCTTTCTCGATCTCGGAAAAATCGCTGTCAGCTTTAAGCATTGCGTATTCCGGGATCGGCAGGCCGGCGGCGCGCCAGAGCAGCTTGGTACGCCATTTATCCATCCCGACCGCCGAAGCCATGACGCCACTACCGGTATAAGGGATGCCCATCAGCTCAAGCGCCCCCTGAATCGTGCCGTCTTCACCGTAACGCCCGTGCAATACGATGAAGGCGCGATCAAAACCAGCCAGCTCATCCAGCTTGCGTTCAGCCGGGTCAAAAGCATGCGCATTGATGCCCTGACGCTGTAGCGCAGCCAACACCCGCGAACCACTATTGAGCGACACTTCGCGCTCGGCAGACTTGCCACCAAAGAGGACGGCTACTTTTCCGAAATTATTCATATCAAACCTGCACCAGCTTGCCGGGGACGCCACCGATCGAGCCGGCGCCCATGGTGACGACGACATCGCCATCACGGGTGGCGTCCAGAATCGCTTGTGGCATCTCGCCTATTTCTTCAACAAACACCGGTTCGACCTTGCCGGCAACCCGCAAGGCGCGTGCCAGTGCGCGGCCATCGGCGGCGATAATCGGTTGCTCGCCGGCGGCGTAAACTTCGG
>CAJBIL010000273.1 GCA_903953145.1 uncultured beta proteobacterium | reverse complement strand
GCCGGCCCGGCGAATGCCTTGCAACACCTGCCAGCCGTCGATACCCGGGAGCATGACGTCGAGGATCGCCAGATCATAGGCCTCTGTCAGCGCCAAATGCAGCCCGTCGAGGCCGTTGACGGCCAAATCCACGACGAAGCCCGCCTCAACCAACCCCTGCTTGAGGTAGGTCCCGGTTTTGGTTTCGTCTTCCACCACAAGAATTTTCATCGCTCTCTCCGCCATTCATTGGCTATTGATGGCGCATTCTCCTTCGCTTTTAAAGGCTAAATGCCTAGATTACGGAAATGTAATTCACAGGTCAGCAAGATGTTGGTTTGGCGAAAGCATGATGTCAATCATCGGAGCAAAAGACTCCGCATATTCCCAATGGAGGCATCATGAAAATCATGGCATTAACGGTCGCGCTCGCCGCGACACCCGCCTGGGCCGATTCCCACTCGCCCAAGGAACCGATACCCGAAACATCCTACCAATCGGCTTTCGCGGATTACACACCTATCCAGGATGAGCCACTGCATGACTGGCGACAAGTCAATGGCGAGATGGGCCGCCTGCGTGGACACATGGGGCATCTTGAAACCGGCCCGGCGACTGGACAGCCCGTCCATGAGCACGAAAAACCCGCAGAACTCATCCCGCAGGCGAATGGAGACAAGCCATGACCTCCGCTCGCTCTTTTTTGCCGATGCGTCGCGGAAAACTTCTTGTCGCCACCGTCGGCATTCTCGGTTTGGCCGGTTGCGCCACGTTTTCGGACGACGGCGGATTCGGCCGTGTCGAGCAAACGACCCGCGAGCGTTTGGACAAGGACGTCAAATGGGCGCGCAGCGATGCGGAACGCACGACATTGCAAACCCGTGTCGGCGAACTGCTCGCCAAGCCGCTAATGGCGGATGACGCAATCCAGCTTGCGCTCTACAACAATCGCGGCTTGCAGGCGGCGTTTTTCGATCTGGGCATCAGCGAGGCCGAACTGGTGCAGGCCGGGCGCTTGCCCAATCCCCATTTCTCGATGCTGCGTGCCAGCAAGCCGGAGAACGGTATCCGGGAGTTCAAGATTGAACAAGCGCTGACTTTCAACATCTTCGCCCTGATCACCATGCCGCTGGCGGTTGAGGTGGAGAAACGCAAATTCGCCCAGGCACAGCAACTGGCAGTGGTCGATGTAGCCCGCCTGGCCGCCGAGACTCGCCAAGCTTATTACACGGCGCTGGCCGCCGAAGAGTCCGTGCGGTATCTACGCAAAATCAGGCAGGCAGCCGAGGCAGGCGCCGAACTGGCACGGCGCATGGCGCAGGTGGGCAATTTCAGCAAACTACGCCAGGCACGCGAGCAGGCCTTCTATGCCGATGCCGCCTTGAACCTGGCCAGATCGGAACAGTCGGCAATCGCGGCTCGCGAACGCCTTGCTCGCATCCTGGGCCTGCCTGATCGCAACGCCATTCGCTTGCCCGAACGACTTCCCGATTTGCCCAAGACGGTCGACGAGTTGCCGGGTGTCGAACAAGCGGCGCTCGTTCAGCGCCTCGATCTGCAGGCAATCCGCCTCGAAACCGAGGCGCTGGCGAAGAATCTTGGCCTGTCCAAGGCAACCCGCTTCATCAACGTCCTCGAAGTCGGCCCGGCCCGGGTGCTTGAAGGCGCACGCGACAGCGGTTACAAGAAAGGCTACGAAATCAGCTTCGAGTTGCCAATTTTCGATTGGGGGGGTTCCAAGGTGGCCAAGGCTGAATCGATTTACATGCAGGCGGTGGAGCGTGCCGGCGAGTCGGCAATCAATGCCCGCTCGGAGGTTCGTGAGGCTTAT
>CAJBIL010000272.1 GCA_903953145.1 uncultured beta proteobacterium | reverse complement strand
TTGTTCAGGCCACGGCTGTCGAGCACTAGCCCGTCGGTGCCGTCCATCGTGACCTCCACCCCCATTTGCGCAATCAGGCGCAGCATGGTCGAAATATCGTTGAGATGCGGCACGTTGGTCAGATGTAACGGCTCGGCGGAAAGCAGGCTGGCGCACAGAATCGGCAGCGCGGCGTTTTTTGCACCGGAGATAGCGACCTCGCCTGCCAGCCTTGCACCGCCTTGAATCAGTAGCTTATCCACGAATTGCGCTCCACTCTTCAGGTGTGTGCGTTTTCATCGACAGCGCATGTAATTCGCCGCTGTTGAAGTGAGCTCGGAGAATTTCATTTATCTGCTGCTGACGCTGTACGCGACTCTTGCCGGTAAATTCAGCGCTGACAATCACCGCTTCAAAGTGGTGGCCATCGCCTTCGACCTGGAGATGATCGCAGGGCAAACCGGCGGCGATCAGTTTCTGGACTTGCTCAGGGTGCATCATGGTTCAATACCTCAATTTATAACCGCTACGCAGTAACGCCAGCGTTGCGGCAGAAACTACAAAAAAGCTCATTGCCACGACCATCAGGCTGATTTCTGGTGCGACGTCGGAAACCCCGAAGAATCCAAAACGGAAACCGTCAATCATATAAAAAACCGGGTTCAGGTGCGATACCTGCTGCCAGAATGCCGGCAATGAGTGAATCGAATAAAAAACACCGGACAGCATGGTCAGCGGCATGATCAGGAAATTCTGGAATCCGGCAAGCTGGTCAAATTTATCCGCCCAGATACCGGCAATCATGCCAAAAGCACCAAGAATGCCACCGCCCAGCAAGGCGAAGATCAAAATCCATTGCGGCGCAATGAACGTCAGTGGTGCAAAAAAACCCGTTACGACCAGCACACCAAGGCCAACCATCAAACCGCGCAGCATTGCGGCAACGACATAGGCAAGAAAGAATTCGACGTATGAAATGGGTGGCAGCAACACAAAAACAACACTGCCGGTAATCTTCGACTGAATCAGGCTGGATGAACTATTGGCAAACGCATTTTGCACCAGCGACATCATGACCAGGCCAGGAATCAAAAACGCGGCGTAAGGTACGCCGTTCACCTTGACCTGTGCATCAAGTACGTGAGAAAAAATCAGCAGATAAAGCAGCGCACTAAGCACCGGCGCAGCGACCGTCTGGAAACCGACTTTCCAGAAGCGCAGAACTTCTTTGTAAAGCAGCGTACGAAATTCAATCATTGCGCCACACCAGAATTCTCGTTACCTGCCCGCTGCCCCTTGCCCTGCATGACGCCGACAAAAACATCCTCAAGATCTGCCTGGGCAAGGCGCATATCATCAATGACGCAGCCCGCTTCACGCATTGCACGCAACAATGGCTCGATTTCCTCGAAGCCGGCGAGACGGAACTGCCAGCGCCCGTCGACCTCCGTCGCCTGCGCACGCAATACTTCGGGTAGCGCGACATCCGCCGTCAGCGCAACGCTCAGGGTATGGCCAGGAAACTGCGCCAGCAGATTGCTCATCGTATCGAGCGCAACCACCTGGCCCTGTTTGAGCATGGCGATGCGCCCACAAAGCGCTTCAGCCTCCTCCAGATAGTGCGTGGTGAGAATGACGGTATGCCCCTCACGATTCAGTCGTTGCACAAAATGCCACAAGCCCTGGCGCAATTCGACATCGACACCCGCCGTCGGTTCATCGAGCACAATCACCGGCGGTTTATGGACCAGTGCCTGCGCGACGAGCACCCGACGCTTCATGCCGCCGGAGAGGCGACGCATATTGGTTTCCGCCTTCGACGTCAGATCAAGATTGGCGAGGATTTCGTCGATCCAGTCATCGTTGTTACGAATCCCGAAGTAACCGGACTGAATACGCAGGGTTTCACGCACCGAGAAAAAAGGATCAAAAACCAGTTCCTGCGGCACGACGCCAAGCAACCGCCTTGCCGCACGATAATCGGCCACCACATCACGCCCCAACACCCGGATTTTGCCTGCATCCGGGCGAACAAGGCCTGCCAGGCAGGAAATCAGCGTTGTTTTACCGGCACCATTCGGGCCAAGCAGACCAAAGAACTCGCCTTCGGCGATCTGCAAAGAAACCCCATCGAGCGCTTGCAGGCGACCAAAACGTTTTTCAACCTGCTCAATAGAAACTGCGACACCCATGGCACACGAACTCAAGGCAAAACCGGGCTCGCCAGTCAGGCGAGCGGGAGAAAATCGGAAACGCCGTAAAGCTCGGCCAGACTGATCATGCTCGCCGGGGGGTGAGAGAAGCGCAACGTTATTCCAGATTCGCGCGCAGTGCGAAGCCACGCAAAAGCAACCGTTAAAGCAGAAGAATCGGCTTCGCCTACCGCAGAGAGATCGAACAACACTTCACCCGTCCGGGGAGCCGCCTTAATGCATCCACGCCCCGCATCAAGCAGAGAACTGGCGTTTGCGATCAGCATCGGGACAGTGACGCACAGGCTGGCGCCCGACTGTTCGATCATTTTTTACCGGTTTCAAGTTGCTTGTTCTTATTGACAAGCATCAGGATCAGGCCATCAACGCCATTGGCGCGAACTTCCTGAGTAAAAGTATCCCGGTAATTAGTGACCAGGCTGATACCGGCAACCACCACATCGTAAACCTTCCATGCATCACCCACTTTTTCCAGCGCGTAATCAAGCTGAACCGGCTTGTTACCAGGCTGGATGATCTCGGTTCTTACCAGCACGTCGACTTCTTCTGCACCCGCCTTGGTCGGCTTGTAATTTACTGTCTGATTCTTGTAAGCCGTCAGCGAATTGGAATAAGTACGAACCAGCAAGGTTCTGAACTCTTCGGACAAACGTTTTTTCTGCTCCGGCGACGTCTTGGCCCACTCACGTCCCATCGCCAAAGCGGTCATATGCTGGAAATTAAAGTGCGGTAACACTTTTGCCTCAACCAGTTCAATCGCTTTTTTCGTGTTGCCGTTCTGAATATCCTTATCCTGGCGAACCACCGTCAAAACATCATCAGTGATTTTTTTCACCAAGGCATCCGGGCCGCTCTCCTGGGCAAAAACAGCGCCATTCGCAACAAAAAAAGCCAACAAAAAGGCAAGCACAAACTTCATGAAAATCTCTCGGTAATTATCGTAATGTCTTGGTACAGCTGGATGCAAGAAAATCAATCAACAGAGCCGCGTGGCGGTTTGCCATCGAAGACTTCACTGCGACGATGCTGTAAGTAGGCATCACGAATGTAGTTGTACTTGTCGAAGGCAGCCTCTTCCACCACCTTGTCCGACGCCAGCAAACTGGCACGCATATCAACGAAGCGAACGCCAACCATGGTGTTGCGCACTGGAACATCACTTACGCGCCAGACGGGGTCCAAGTAGGTATCAACGCCCCAGCCAAGGGTATCCCGCGTCGTGCGCGGCCCGATAATCGGCCAGTAAAAATAGGGGCCATCGCCAACACCCCAGACGGCCATCGTCTGACCAAAGTCTTCTGCGTGCTTTTCAAGCCCCATTTCACTGGCAACATCAAACGTACCGCCGATACCAATCGTGGTGTTGATCAGAACCCGGCCAATATCCGAGAACCCCTGCTCGCCCTTGCCCTGTGCGAGATTATTCAGTGCCGTCCAGACATCAAAAATATTGCCGAAGAAATTGCCCACACCGGCCTTCACTGGTAGCGGCCCGGCATCGTAGACTTCAGCAACCGGCTTGATCACTACATCAAGGCCTTCATTCACGGCGAACATCGCACGGTTAAAACCCTCGTAAGGGTCTTTCGGGTTGTTCGCAGTTGTTGCGCAACCACTGACAATGGCGGCAACAAACAGCGGCAAAACGCGCTTTACGATGTGCATTTTCATGAATGGGGCTTTCATCCTATTTCTTCTCCGGTCCTTCGGATGCCTTGCTGAAGAGGAACTGACTGATCAGTTTTTCCAGCACAACAGCCGATTGCGTTTTGGCGATTACATCGCCGCTTTTCAGCATTTTCTCATCGCCACCCGCATCAAGGCCGATGTACTGCTCACCCAGCAAACCAGCGGTCAGAATCGACGCAAAGGTATCTTTCGGGAACTTGTAACGGGCATCAATATTGAAAGTGACAACAGCTTCGTAAGTCTGCGGGTCAAAACGGACATCCGACACCCGCCCCACAACCACACCGGCACTTTTTACCGGGCCACGCACCTTCAGGCCACCGATATTATCAAACTTGGCAGTCAGTGGATAAGTCTCAAGGAAGTTGGAGGCTGAGAGATTCCCAACCTTTAGTGCCAAAAACAACAGTGCAGCAATGCCGATGACAACAAAAACACCGACCCATAGATCAAGCAACTTACGATTCATCAAAGCCCCCGGAACATGAAGGAGGTCAAAACAAAGTCCAGCGCCAGAATGGCCAACGCTGAATTAACAACCGTTCGCGTGATGGCGCGTGAAACGCCCTCTGCGGTCGGTACCGAGTCATAGCCCTCAAAAACAGCAATCAGCGAAACTGCAACACCGAATACGAAGCTCTTGATCACACCATTCCAGACGTCGTTACGGAAATCAACCGAGGCCTGCATTTGTGACCAGAAGGCGCCTTCATCGACGCCAATGAAAACAACGCCGATCAAATAACCGCCAAAAATCCCCATCGCCGAAAACATGGCAGCCAGCAAAGGCATTGAAATCACGCCCCCCCAGAACCGCGGTGCGACAACACGGGCAATCGGATTAACGGCCATCATGTCCATCGCCTTGAGTTGCTCCGTAGCCTTCATCAGACCAATTTCGGCCGTAATGGACGAACCGGCGCGCGATGCAAAGAGCAGACCGGCCACGACCGGACCAAGCTCACGCGTCAGCGACAGTGCCACGAGAATGCCGAGCGCCTCAGAAGAACCATAGCGCTGGAGCGTTTCGTAACCCTGCAAACCCAGAACCAGGCCGACAAACAGCCCTGACACGAGAATAATCAACAGCGACAAAACACCGGAGAAATAGACTTCCCGGATCGTCAAATGCAAGCGCCGGAAAGACTGCCCTGAATAAACAAGCAACATCACAAAAAAACGCGCAGCAAAGCCCATGCGCTGCAATTTTTCGTTAACCCGATGCCCCAAGCCGGCAACCACCTCGAGAATTCGTCTAGCCATGCGCCCCTCCGCGCAGCAAATCCTTGTCAAACGGGCTTGCCGGGTAGTGGAAAGGCACCGGGCCGTCGGCTTCAGCGCAGACGAACTGATGGACAAAAGGATCTTTGGAAGCACGAATTTCGTCCGGCGTCCCTTGCGCGACAACCCGGCCGCCCGACATGAAAAAAATATAATCAACGATCAGCAAAGACTCGTGGATGTCGTGCGTCACCATGATCGAGGTTGCGCCCAGCGCATCATTGAGCTTGCGGATCAATTGCCCGATTACGCCCAGCGAAATCGGATCAAGTCCGGTAAAAGGCTCGTCGTACATGATCAACATCGGATCAAGTGCAATCGCTCGCGCCAGCGCGACACGACGCGCCATGCCGCCCGACAGCTCACCCGGCATCAGGTTGTGCGCGCCACGCAAACCAACTGCATTGAGCTTCATCAGCGTCATATCACGAATCAACTCTTCTGGCAGATCGGTATGCTCGCGCATCTGATAAGCGACGTTGTCAAAGACGGAGATATCGGTGAATAAAGCGCCAAACTGGAAAAGCATGCCCATACGCCGACGTAGCGCGTACAACTCATCATGCCCCATCCGGTCAACCGCCCGACCCTCGACCAGAACCTTGCCCCGCGTAGGCTTCAACTGCCCGCCAATCAGGCGCAGTAAGGTCGTTTTCCCGCAACCGGAGCCGCCCATGATCGCAACAACCTTGCCTCGGGGAATCTCCATGTTGATTCCGTTGAGGATCGGGCGATCATCATAAGCAAAACTTAGATCGGTAATTTCAACCAGGCTATCGGCTGACACAGAGGCGTCCGGTGACAAAAATTGACCGCCGATTATACCCGATGCGATGCCATAAACTGTTAATAATTACGTCGTTATACAATTGTGGAATAATAGGTCGCGACTACTTTTGCGGAACGACGAAACATATTCATGGCCAGCCTTCCCGAGTTCCAATCTACCGAAAAACCACTGCTACTGATCGTAGACGACGACCCGCTGATCGCCGATACGATGAGCTTCTCGATGAGCACGAATTTTGAGGTCATCACCAGCCACTCACGTCAGCATTGCGCGCAATTATTGAGACAACTGCGCCGCACCCCCGAGTTGGCGCTCGTCGACCTGGGCCTGCCGCCCTTGCCGCACCGCCCAGACGAAGGATTTGCGCTGATCTCGGATTTGCTGAAGATCTCGCCAGAAATCAAGATTGTTGTCCTTTCCGGCCAAAGTGACGAAGGCAATGCGCGCCACGCGCGTACGCTCGGGGCCACAGATTTTGTCGCCAAGCCCTGCAATCCGGTTGATTTACAAGCAATCCTGCTACGCGCGCTGGCCTTTCGTGCGCTGGATGCCCGACAGCGTGCGGAGCGCCCTGCATCGCCATTGATCGGCAACAGTCCGCCGATGCAAAAACTACGCGCACAACTCCAGCAATATGCAGACTCCCCCTTTCCGGTACTCGTTGAAGGCGAGTCGGGCAGTGGCAAGGAAATCATTGCCAGCTTCTGTTTACACCATGAAACAAAACGGAACAGCAAACCTTTCATGGCGCTTAATTGTGCTGCCATCTCGCCCAATCTTGTTGAACCAACACTTTTTGGTTACGCAAAAGGCGCATTCACCGGTGCCACAGCTTCAAAATCAGGCTATTTTGAAGATGCTGCCGACGGTACGTTATTCCTCGATGAAATCGGCGAGTTACCGCTTGAACTCCAGGCGAAATTACTGCGCGTACTCGAAAATGGCGAGTATCAACGCGTCGGCGAGACGCAGAAGCGCGTTAGCCAGGCGCGTATCGTTGCAGCCACCAATCGCGATCTACGCAAAGAAGTTCGTACAGGGAATTTTCGTGCTGATCTTTACCACCGCTTATCCGTTTTTTCGATCAGTGTGCCGCCATTGCGGGACATGGGCGACGATAAACTGTTGTTGCTTACGCATTTTCGTCAGATCTACGCAACTCAAACTCAGCAAGCACCGTTTTCATTTGATGAAGAGGCACAGAAACTCTGGACCTGCTATGGTTTCCCCGGCAATGTTCGGGAACTTCGCAATATCGTAATCCGGCTAACAGCCAAGCACCCCGGCCAAGCGGTTTCGTTCTCAGAGCTAGAAACAGAACTGGACCTGGAAGACGAAAGCCCAGTGCTGGCAAGCCATCCGGCCAATAGTGCGCGACCAGCCGATGTAATGATTGAGACGACAGCTAAAGCTTCTCTTGATGCTGTCGTAGATAATGCGCTCCAGCGCCTGCAACACCCGGCACCTTTTGATCTTGACCGCATGCTTAACGAAACAGAGCGAACCTTCATCGATGCCGCGCTCAAGCTGGCTCACGGCAATGTCAGCCAGGCCGCACGCCTGCTCGGCATCAACCGGACAACGCTCTACAACCGCATGGAATCCTTTGCCAAGGAGCAGTGATGTATCTTGAACATTTCGGACTGCGCGAGGCACCATTTCGCATTACGCCGCACACCGAATTTTTCTTTGCTGGCGCCAACCGTGGCGCCACCCTGGAAGCGCTGATTTACGCAATCACTCACGATGAAGGCATCGTCAAAGTCACAGGCGAAGTCGGCAGCGGGAAAACCATGCTCTGCCGCATGCTGCTTGAAAAACTCCCCGAGCAGGTTGAAACGGTCTATCTGGCAAATCCATCGCTATCTCGTGACGAAATTCTCTACGCGATTGCTGAAGAAATTGATGCCCCCCTGCCCGAAGGCCGCATCCACCTTCTGTTGCGCACCTTGCAGGAGCGACTGCTGGAAATTTATGCCACCGGCCGACAGGTTGTTGTCCTGATCGACGAAGCCCACGCCATGCCGCCGGAAACGCTCGAAGAAATTCGTCTGCTTTCCAATCTGGAATCCAACCGGCACAAACTTCTGCACATTGTCCTGTTCGGCCAACCCGAACTTGATGACCGCCTGAACGAGATGAACATGCGACAACTCAAGGAGCGGATCACCCACAATTTCGTGCTCGAACCATTACATCACAGCGACATCGGGGGCTACCTGATGTTTCGTATTAGAGCCGCTGGCTATCACGGCCCCGATCTTTTTAC
>CAJBIL010000271.1 GCA_903953145.1 uncultured beta proteobacterium | reverse complement strand
TCCAGCGCACGCTGCCGCCCGCCCTGCTGGCGTTGCGGTGGCTGTGCCGGGCTTAATCCGAGTTGCTCCGGTTTGGGTGGCATCTCGGCAGCCCAGGGCAAGGCGGCAAAACTGAGCGTGGAAGGTGCCGGGCGGCAGACTTGGGCGACGTGCTGCTCCCAGCCGGCTTGCCAGAGGTTACGGTTCTGCAAGCGACGAATCACCCCAAACTGAGGAAACTCGTGCCAAGCAACCCCTTGTGCGCGACACCATCGGCCGACGGCCATATCGCGCTGAAAGCTCAGAGCGTTACCGGTTTCTTCATGGGCATAGAGCCCCTGAAAAGGCGCGGTTGCATGCAGGCGATTCAGCACGTCAACCACCTCGCCGGTCACGACGTGCAATTGCCCACCCAACTTTTGCAACGCGCGGTAGAGGTCGCGCAGGCTTTCGAGAATGAATTGGTAATGCTGATTCGCGGCATCGGGCGCCGCCCACAGGCTGGGTTCAATGACGTACAGGCAAAGCACCGGGCCGCGCTGCGCCGCGGCATCGAGTGCGGCATGATCCGTTAAACGCAGATCGCGCTTGAACCAGACAACGCTGTAATTAGCCACGGGGCTGCTTTTTTATGGTGGATGGACAAGGGTGTCTGGACGGTTTTGTCAGCAAGTACTGATTTGATAATCTTCCAAAGCCCGCAACAATCAACTGCCCTGCAGCCCGCATGGAATGGCGTTCTACGTCAATTTATCGACGTAGAACGCCATTCTATGCGGCTTGCAGGCCGATTGTGCTTAGTCCTCCTGCAACAGCGTCAGTTCCCCGTCGGCGTGGCGCAGGCGGATCGCCAAGGTGCGGGCGATGGCGGAGAGCATGATGAAGGCGATGCGTTTGTGTCCTTCGGCCAGCTGATTGAATTTTTCCAGCGTCAGGACAAACATCTGTGTGTCTTGATAGGCGACCGCGTCGTTGCCGCGTGGCCGGCGATCAAGAAACGCCAGCCCGCCGAAGAAATCACCGCGCCCGAAGGTGGCGATGTGATGCAACTGCCCGTTACTGCCCGACCCGCCCATGACCCGAACCTCTCCGCTACGAATCAGGTAAAGCTCGTCACCGGGATCGCCCAGCCGGTAAATCGACTCCCCCGCCTTCCACGAACGCTTTTCCATGCAGGCTTCGAGATCAACCAGCGTCGCATCCTTGCGCCCCTGAAAGAGTTCCATCTCATGCAATTCCAGAGGCACCACTTCGGCAAGCGGCGACTCGACCTCGCCGAGCAAACGGTCTTCAACCCATTCAATCGCCGACTCCAGCGACGGCATGATCATGACCGGGCTGTTACCACCGGTCAGCCCGGTGAGCTCGAAAAACTCGCGCAGATTGCGGCCGTTCGGTAACGTCTCGCGGACATTGGAAAGCAGCAGGGTGGCACCGCGCTCGGTCAGCGTGTCGCGCACCATATTGAGCATATGCGCGGCCGTCAGGTCGACCGACTGCACGCGCTGCAAATCGAGGATGACGTAATCACGGGTGCGTAATTCCGGTTCGAGCATCAGATATAAGTGATGCGTGGTGCCGAAAAACAGGCTGCCCTGTAGCTCAAAAATAATCGCTGTCTCGCCTTTTTGCTCAAGCAGACGCATTTCATCTTCGGG
>CAJBIL010000270.1 GCA_903953145.1 uncultured beta proteobacterium | reverse complement strand
GTCCGCTGGAGCGCAAGAAATTCATAATTGGCGTGATTCGTCTGGACAGGTGTGGAAAGATTCGATCGGCCAGTGCTGGCGTGATGCAGTTTGGACACCCGCTACTGCGGCTGCTGGTTGTGATGGTTATATTGCTCCGAAGCCCGTGGAGGCTCCCGTTGCTCCCAAAGAGGCACCTCCTGCTCCAAAGCCAGTGGTTACACCACCACCTCCACCTGCGCCGGCTGCAGCCAAAGTTACTTATGCTGCAGATGCCTTTTTTGATTTCGATAAGTCAGTGTTGAAGCCCGTGGGTAAAGCCAAGCTCGATGATTTGGTTGGCAAAGTTAAGGGCATCAACTTGGAAGTAATCATTGCCGTAGGTCACACAGACTCCAAGGGCACTGACGGTTACAACCAGAAGCTGTCTGTGCGTCGTGCTGAATCGGTGAAAGCGTACTTGGTGTCTAAAGGCATTGAGAAAAACCGTATCTACACTGAAGGCAAGGGTGAGAGTCAACCCGTTGCTGACAATAAGACCGCAGAAGGCCGTGCAAAGAATCGTCGGGTTGAAATCGAAGTTGTGGGCACTCGCAAAAACTAAATCGCTCGCGATTTTTGCAAAAAACCCGCTTCGGCGGGTTTTTTTATTTTTCAAGCAAGGATAAACAGGCAATGAGCCAAACTGTCAATGCCGATCCCGCAGAGCTAGCCAAATTTTCTGAACTTGCCCACCGATGGTGGGATATGGATAGTGAATTCAGGCCATTGCACCAGATCAACCCTTTGCGCCTGGAGTGGATTCACTCTATGTGCGCGCTGGAAGGGCAGCGTGCGTTAGATGTCGGTTGTGGTGGCGGTATTCTGGCCGACTCCATGGCACGTAAAGGGGCAGATGTGCTTGGCATTGATTTGTCCCAAAAAGCATTGAAGGTTGCGCAATTGCATGCCTTGGAGGCTGATACGCCGCGTGTGAGTTATCGTGAAATAAGTGCCGAAGCTCTAGCAAAGGAGGCACCAGGGCAATTTGATGTGGTAACTTGCATGGAAATGCTTGAGCATGTTCCTGACCCAGCCTCGGTAGTCGCAGCTTGTGCCACCTTAGTAAAGCCTGGTGGATGGGCGTTTTTCTCTACCTTGAATAGGAATCCAAAGTCGTTCGTATTTGCGATACTCGGCGCTGAATACATCTTGAATATGTTGCCGCGTGGCACCCACGAATACGCAAAAATGGTTCGTCCTAGCGAACTGGCGAATTATTGTCGTGATTCAGGGCTCAATCTTCAACACACCCGTGGCATGCAGTACAACCCGCTGACGCGACGATACTGGTTAAGTGCGGATACAAGTGTGAATTATCTTTTTGCAACCCAACGGCCGATCATTTAACGATGCGGCAAGAGTCGTCTATTAAATATAGTTGATGAGTGGGCTTGCAATTTCTTTGAAGCACCTAAAATAGGTTCCGAGGGGCTGCACTGGTTTCGACGTGGATTCGGACGCGCAGCAGGGCATGTCGAGCTGAGTGTGCTCGTAAAACTGATTCAAACAAACTAACTGCAAACGACGAACGTTTCGCACTCGCCGCTTAATCGCGCGTGAGCCTCACAACAGCAAGCCGATAGGCTGGGCAAGGGTGGTCAGATCGCAAGGTCAGGCCGTCCAGGCTGTGGGGTAATTTCATTCGGCTGGGCCTGCCTTGGGTAACTTAG
>CAJBIL010000269.1 GCA_903953145.1 uncultured beta proteobacterium | reverse complement strand
GCCTTCCAGGGGCAGGGCCAGCTTGACATGGCATTCGACAAGTTCCGCAAGTGCCCGCTCGATGATTCGCTGATGGAAAATATCTACAATCTGGCGCTTGATTTCGAACGCAAGCGCCAGTTCAACAAGGCCGAGGCGGCATTTCGCTATATGGCGGATTACAACCCGAAATTCCGCGACCTCGAACAACGCCTGAATCGCGCCAAAGCGATGTCGGAGACAGTCATGCTCGGCGGTGCGGGCGGGCGAACCAATGCCAGTACGATGATGCTCGACGGCGGGCAGGTCGAGAAGCCGATGCTCGGTCGTTACCAGATTGAAAAAGAGCTTGGCAAAGGCGCGATGGGGGTTGTTTATCTCGGGCGTGATCCGAAAATCAACCGGGTCGTCGCGATCAAGACGATGGCCCTGGCGCAAGAGTTTGAGGCGGACGAACTGATCGAAGTTAAAGAGCGCTTCTTCCGCGAAGCAGAAACCGCCGGGCGTCTCAATCACCAGTACATCGTCACCATGTACGATGCCGGCGAAGAGCATGATCTCGCCTACATTGCGATGGAGTTTCTCAAGGGTAAGGATCTGGTTCCCTATACCAAGCCGGGTGCTCTGCTGCCCTTACCGCTGGTTATGAGTATCGTCGCCCGGGTTGCCGAGGCGCTGTCCTATGCCCACGCCAATCAAGTCGTACATCGGGATATCAAGCCAGCCAACGTGATGTATGAGCCTGAGTCCGATCAGGTCAAGGTCACCGATTTTGGTATTGCGCGGATTACCGATTCGTCAAAGACCAAGACCGGCATGGTGCTTGGTACGCCAAGTTATATGTCGCCCGAGCAGTTATCCGGCAAAAAAATCGATGGTCGTTCTGATCTTTTCTCGCTTGGTGTTACGCTCTATCAGATGGCATGTAGTCAGTTGCCGTTTACCGGCGATTCGATGGCGCAATTGATGTTCAAGATTGCCAATGAGGTTCAGCCGGATATCCGGACTGTCAATCCGCAAGTGCCAGATTGCCTGGCAGCAATCATCGAGCGCGCCTTGTGCAAGGATATGGCGCAGCGTTATCAGACGGGTGATGAAATGGCGAAAGACCTGCGTGCCTGTATTGGTCAGGTGCCTGCCGCCGAGGCTTCAGCTTCGCCGGCTGAAATTGATATTCAGTTTTAGGGAGATTACGTGGCTAACAGTTTAAGCAACGCGCTTGAGATTGTTGTCCGCACCGATCCTGGGATGGTTCGGGGGCACAACGAAGACGCAGTATTTGCCAATCCACTGCAAGGTCTGGCAATACTGGCCGATGGCATGGGTGGCTATAACGCGGGTGAAGTAGCCAGCGGTATGGCAACCACCTTGCTGGCGACCGAACTGGAGACGGCTTTTGCCGCGACAGCGCCCTATGCACCGGATGCCGGATCGAGCAAGCCCTATGCGCATCGTTGCCTGATCGACAATATCGCAGCAACAAATTCGGCGATCTATCGGGCGGCCGAGAGTCAGCCGCAATACGCGGGCATGGGCACTACGCTGGTGATGGCCCTGTTTTATGATAATCAGCTTACCGTTGCCCACATCGGCGACTCGCGTCTTTATCGGCTGCGCGGTACCGAGTTTGGTTCGATTACCCGCGATCATTCCTTGTTGCAGGAGCAAATCGATAGCGGCATGATTTCCGTTGAGGAAGCACGCCATTCACAGAATAAAAATCTGGTAACACGCGCGCTGGGCGTTGATCTCCAGGTAGAAGCTGAAATTAACGACTACGCAGTGCAGCCGGGCGATATCTACCTGCTGTGCTCTGATGGCCTCAACGACATGGTCGAAGATGAGGAAATTCAGCTCACGCTGCAAATGCTGGGCGCCAACCTTGAGCTGGCAGCAACCCAGCTGATCCAGATGGCCAACGACAATGGCGGGCGTGATAACGTTTCGGTGATTGTAATCAAAGTGTTGCGCGAATTCCCTGCGCCCAGGGGTTGGTGGCATAAACTCATGGCGTGGTTTAGATAAGGACGGAAAAGACGATGGCAAAGCTGATACTTAGCATGGACGGTCTGGTCCTCAAAGAGTTGGCGTTGAACAAGGAGCGGATGACCCTTGGCCGCAAGCCGCACAACGATATCCAGATTGATAATCTGGCGATCAGCGGCGAGCACGCTGCCGTAGTGACCATCCTGAACGACTCTTTTCTGGAAGACCTGAACAGCACCAACGGTACGCTGGTCAACGGCCAGCCGGTCAAGAAGCATTTCCTGAAGAATGGCGACGTTATTGAGCTTGGCAAGTACAAGCTGAAGTACGTTGCGGAGCCAACTGCCCAGGTTGAAGCCGCTGACTTCGAGAAGACAATGGTATTACGGCCCAATATGATCAGGCCGGCCCCTGCTTCCGCACCAGCACCCGCTTCCTCTGCTCCCGTCGCAGCTGCGCCCGCGCCAGCCGTGCCTGTTCAGGAAACCGCGCCACCGCAAAAGAGCTTTGGCGATACCCATGCCGGCCTGCCGCCGCTGGCCGTAACGCCTGCTGCACCGGCTATTGCCGGGGCGATCCAGATTCTGAATGGCGCCAATGCCGGGCGTGAGCTTGAGCTGATCAAGACACTCACCACGTTGGGCCGGCCAGGCGTGCAAGTGGCTGTGATCGCCAAGCGGCCCCATGGTTACTTCATTACCCACGTCGAAGGCACCCAATTCCCCGTGGTTAATGGGCAGACGCTTGATGCGCAGGCGCGCTTGCTGGCGGATCATGATGTTGTGGAAATCGCCGGCGTCAAAATGGAGTTTTTCCTGAAGAACTGATGATGAATCAATTACCCGGACAGGCGGCGAGTTGAAGAAACATCTCATCCGGATCGTACTGGGCTTGGTGTTATCGCTGGTTTTTCTCGGTCATGCCGCCAAGATTTACCAGATACCGTTAATCAACACCCTCGACGCTTTCGTGTACGACGCCCGCCTTCGCTTCACCGCCAAGGGGGGTGTTGACGAGCGTGTCGTCATTCTTGATCTCGATGAAAAAAGTCTGGCCGAAGTCGGGCGCTGGCCGTGGAGCCGCGACAAAATGGCGGCGCTGGTCACCCGCCTTTTTGATACTTACGGCATTGCGGTTCTTGGCTTCGACGTGGTGTTCGCCGAGCCGGACAGTAGCTCGGGTCTTAACTCGCTCGAGGCCATCGGGGGCGGTGAGTTAAAGAATGATCCTGCCTTCCAGTCCGCCCTAAAAAGCCTGCGTACTTCACTCGATTATGATCAGCGTTTTGCTGATGCCTTGAAAGGCCGGCCGGTTGTTCTGGGTTACTACTTCACCAATCTGGACGATGCGCACAAGAGTGGTGTGCTGCCTGAGCCCGTTATCCAGCCCGGTACGTTTAAAGGTAAAAATATCGCTTTTACGTCGTGGAGCGGTTACGGCGCCAATCTGCCCGAGTTCCAGCAAAACGCACTCAATGCCGGGCACTTCAATCCGATTGTCGACTTTGATGGAATCTCCCGGCGCGTCCCCATGCTGGTCGAGCATGAAGGAAAATACTACGAGTCATTGTCTCTGGCCATGGTACGCCTGCTGCTCGGCAAACCACCGCTCGTGCCCGGTTACCCTGAAGAGGGCGCGCTATCCAGCAAAAGTTACACGGGCATGGAATGGCTTGACCTGCAGCTTGATGGGGGCAAAGTGGTGCGCATCCCGGTTGACGAGCATGCAGCCAGCCTAGTGCCTTATCGCGGGGTGCAAGGCAGTTTCCGGTATCTTTCTGCGGCCGATGCAATGGCCGGACGCCTCAAGCAAGAGCAGTTGCGCGGCAAGATCGTTCTGCTGGGCACCACGGCGCCGGGGTT
>CAJBIL010000268.1 GCA_903953145.1 uncultured beta proteobacterium | reverse complement strand
TAAGTTTGATCGCCAGACGCAGTTCGTTGGCCGAGTCGGCATTCCGGATCGACTCGTCGTAACTGATATGGCCCTGGTCGTAGAGGTCAAGCAGTGCCTGGTCGAAGGTCTGCATCCCCAGCTCACGGCTTTTGTCCATCACCGGCTTGATCGCACCGGATTGCCCCTTGGCGAGCAGATCGGCGACGGTCGGCGTGTTCAGCAGGATCTCGATGGCTGCCTTGCGCTTGCCGTCGAGCGAGCGGATCAGGCGCTGCGAGATGATGCCCTTGAGGTTGGAGGCAAGGTCCATCATCACTTGCGGCTTGCGCTCGTCGGGGAAAAAGTTCACCACCCGGTCGAGCGTCTGATTGGCGTTGTTGGCGTGTAGCGTACCCATGCACAGATGGCCGGTTTCAGCGAAGGCGAGGGCGTGCTCCATCGTTTCCAGGTCACGGATTTCGCCAATCAGGATGACGTCGGGTGACTGGCGCAGGGTATTTTTGAGCGCTGCGTGCCAGCTGTGCGTATCAACACCGACTTCGCGATGGGTAATCAGGCATTGCTTTGAAGTGTGAACGTACTCGACCGGGTCTTCAACGGTGATGATGTGGCCGGGTGCTGTCGCATTCCGGTGATCGATCATCGCCGCCATCGACGTGGATTTGCCTGAGCCGGTGCCGCCAACCACCAGAATCAGGCCACGCTTGGCCATGATCACTTCCTTCAGTGAGTTGGGCAGGCCGAGCTTGTCGAAATTGGGAATCTCGCTGGTAATGGTGCGGATAACCATGCCAACCGCAGCCTGCTGCTGGAATACGTTGATCCGAAAACGGGCAATGCCGGGTAGCGAAATGGCGAAATTGCACTCCATCTCGCGCTCGAATTCTTCGCGCTGGCTGCGGTTCATCAGAATCCACGCCAGCTTTTTGGAAATGTCGGCAGTCAGCTTTTGCGACGACAGCGCCTTCATCGTGCCGTGGATTTTCATGGTCGGCGCGAAGTCACGCGAGATGAACAGATCCGAGCCGCCATGCTGAACCATCGCTTTGAGCAGCGTATGAATATAGTTTTTCAGCTCGTCGCTAAGGATTTCTTCGCTCATTTACGGCCTCTATCACCAAGCTGGAAGTGGGTTCAGACCAGTGCTGACCGTGTGCGACGGTGCGCTGATAATTTTCAATAACCTTATCATGCCGCTCAAAAAAATGCCGCGAATGATGCGCTTGAAGAAGCGTAAAATTTGCTTTTTTACAGTGTCGCAGTTTTGTTGCGGATGCGTAATGCGCCGCTTTGAAGGCATCAGCTTCAGTCTTTGGATGAAATTATGCTTAACGTATTGACGGCATTGAATGTGCTGATTCCGGTTGATGGCTCGGTGTATTCCGATCATGCCGTCGGCCAGTTCATCCACTACGCGGCTCTGTTTCGCGAAACACCGAAAATTCACCTGCTGCACGTTCATGCGCCCATCCCGATCGGGCGCGTTCAGCAGCATATCGGCCACGAAGCGCTGGCAACGTATTACCGCGAGGAAGGCGATGCGTTGCTGGCGAGTGCCGAGGCGTTGCTCAAGGCAGCCGGGCTGGATTTCTCCCGCCACATTCATGTCGGGCCGGCGGCCGAGATCATCGTCAAGCAGGCGAACGAGTTGGCGTGCGACATGATCTTCATGGGCACGCATGGCCGGGGCGCACTGCCGGCAGCGCTGCTCGGCTCGGTGGCGAGCAAGGTGCTGCATCTCGCCGATCGCCCGGTAACGCTGGTTAAATGACTGAGAAATGACTGAAGCAAACGATCCCGGAGCAGCGCAGCGCCTTGATTTGCCGATTGTCGGCATGACTTGCGCGGCCTGTTCGGCGCGCATCGAGAAAGTGCTTAACCGTTTGCCGGGCGTTAGCGCCAGCGTCAATCTTGCTGCCGAACGGGCGAGCATTGATCTGGCACCCGGCCAGACAACGGCGCCCCAAATTGTTGCTGCGATCAGCAAGGCCGGCTTCAGCGTGCCTTTGCAAAGCCTGGAGCTTGGCATCGAGGGCATGACCTGTGCGGCCTGCTCAACCCGCCTTGAGAAAGTGCTCAATCGCTTGCCGGGCGTCGAAGCGGTGGTCAATCTCGCCGCCGAGCGGGCGCGGGTGCGCTATCAGCCGGGGGTGACCGATCCTGCGTTGCTGCTGGCAGCGATCGCGCGCGCCGGTTTTACCGGGCGAATCGCAGATGATCATTCGCGTGAGGAAGAAAAAGCGCGAAAACTCGCCGCCTATCGGGCAGAACTTCGCCGTTTCTGGATTTCTGCCGCGCTGACCTTGCCGCTGGTCGCGCAGATGGTGACCATGTTTGGCGGCGCGGCAGATGCGCATCAGCACGCAGAGTTGCTGCCGCGCTGGTTGCAGCTATTGTTGGCGACACCGGTGCAATTCTGGATCGGCTGGCGTTTTTACGATGGCGGCTGGAAGGCGCTGCGGGGCGGCGGTGCCAACATGGATGTGCTGGTGGCGCTGGGAACCAGCATGGCCTACGCCTTCAGTCTGGTCGTGACGCTCTTCGCTTTCGATCACCTGCATGTTTATTTCGAGGCTTCGGCCGCTGTCATCACGCTGGTGCTGCTTGGCAAACTACTTGAGGCGCGCGCCAAGGCCAAAACCACGGTCGCCATTGAAGCGCTGATCCGCCTGCAACCGAAAACCGCGCGCCTTGAACGCGACGGGCAACTGTTGGAGATTGACGCCGCGCTGCTGATCCCCGGCGACATCTTCATCGTGCGCCCCGGCGAGCATCTGCCGGTTGACGGCGAGGTGCTCGACGGTGCCTCCAGCGTGAATGAGGCGATGCTGACCGGCGAGAGCATGCCGGTTCGCAAGCAGGCTGGTGACCGGGTGTTTTCCGCTACCGCGAATGGCGAGGGCATGCTGCGTTGCCGGGCCACCGGTGTTGGCGAACATACGCTGCTCGCCGGCATCATCCGGCTGGTTGCCGAGGCACAGGGCTCGAAAGCGCCGGTCCAACGACTGGCGGATCGTATTTCGGCGATCTTCGTGCCGGTAGTGTG
>CAJBIL010000267.1 GCA_903953145.1 uncultured beta proteobacterium | reverse complement strand
GCCTGCCTTCATTGGCCGCACCCGCAACGCACCCGAAACCCTGCCGCGCATCGCCGCCGTACTGGCCGAATTACGCGGCCAGTCGCTGGCCGGCATTGCCCAGGCGACGACGGCCAATGCGCGGGCGGTGTTGCCCGCCTTGCCAATGCCGGCCAGCGATGCTCAAATGCCCCGATGAACTGGAATACCCTCAAATCACTGTCGTTCGCCCACTTTCGCGCGCACTCGCTGAAAACCCGCATCATCATTGCCACGCTGGCTATTTTTCAGATCAGCATCTGGTCACTGGCGTTTTACGCCAGCCGCGTACTGCATGTCGATATGCAAAAGTTGTTAAGCGAACAGCAGTTTTCGACGGCGTCTTTCATTGCGGCATCGGTCAACGGCGAGCTTGAAAATCGCGTTAACGCGCTGGAAATCACGGCAACCACCATTAACCCCCGCACGCTCGCCAACCCGGCCGCCCTGGAAAAACTGCTCAGCGAAAAAATTGTCCTGCAAACGCTGTTCAATGCGGGCTGCCATGTGGTCGGGAAAAACGGGGTCGCACTGGCTGATGTCTCGCCGGCAGGCCGTACCGGCAAAAGTTTTGCCGACAATGAGGCGGTGCAAAGCGTGCTCGCCGGAACAAAAAAAACAGTCATTGGCCGACCGCTGATGGGGCCATTGCTCAAGCAACCCGTTTTCCCGATGGTCACCGCCATTGTTGATGGCACAGGTCAGGTCATTGGTGCCCTGATCGGCACCACCAATCTGGGTGCGCCGAGTTTCCTCAACAAGTTCACCGATCATCACTACGGCGCAGGCAACGGCTACATGTTGCTGGTCGCCCCGCAGCACCGGTTGATCGTCACCTCGTCCGACCAGCGCCGCATCATGGAGCCGCTCCTTGCCCCCGGTGTTAATCCGGCGATAGACCGCTTTGTAGCTGGCTACGAGGGGGCTGGCGTAGTCGTCAATCCGAGCGGTGTGGAAGTGCTGGCGGCGGCCAAAAGCGTGCCGGTTGCGGCCTGGTACGTCGCGCTTTTGATGCCCACCGCAGAAGCCTTTGCCCCGATTCGCGCCATGCAGCAGCAAATGTTGCTGGCCACGCTGGCCCTGACCCTGCTCGCCTGGGGGCTGCTCTGGTGGGTATTGCAAAACCAGCTCGCTCCGTTGCAGACAGCCGCCAGAAAACTCGCGCTGATGTCGTCGCCCGATCTGGCGTTTCAACCGTTGCCAATCACCCGGCCGGACGAAATCGGCCAACTGATCGCTGGTTTCAATCACCTGCTGACTATCCTCAACCAGCGGGAAGAAGCGTTAAAAGAAAGTGAATCGCGCTGGAAGTTCGATTACACGACCTCAAAACGCATCCTCGATGCGCTGCCGGTCGGTATCTGGATTGGCGATTGCCAGGGTAATCTCAAGGAAAACAACCCGGCCGGGCGCGCCATCTGGGCCGGTGAGCGCTGGGTCGGCGTGGATAACTACGGCGAGTACAAGGGCTGGTGGTCGGACACCGGCGAACCGCTGGCGCCGCAAGACTGGGGGATGGCCAGAGCGATTAGTACCGGCGAAATCTCAACCGATGAAATGATCGACATCGAATGCTTCGACGGCTCGCGTAAAACGATCCTCAACTCGGCACAGATCATTTACGACGCCGACGGCCAGCCCAACTGCGCGCTGGTGGTCAATCAGGACATCACGCAGATCAAGGTCGTGCAGGATGAGTTGCAACAGGCGCGCCGGCAACTCGAAGCGCTCTCCGCGCAACTGCTCGCCGTGCAGGAAAACGAGCGCCACGACCTATCGCGTGAGTTGCATGACGAAATCGGGCAATCACTGACCGCACTCAAAATCACGCTCGACACCGCCCGGCGACGTAACCCGTCAGCCGAAATCGACGCAGCGCTGACCTTCGCCATCAAGGTCGCCGACACGCTGCTCGATAACGTGCGTGAAATTGCCCGCGGCCTGCGCCCGCCGCAGATCGACGAGCTGGGACTGCTGCCGGCGTTGCGCTGGCACATCGACAAAATCGCACAAACCGCCGGCCTGCCGATTGATTTTGAGTGGAATATCGGCGAATGGCGGTTTTCGCCGGCACTTGAACTCTGCTGCTTCCGCGTTGCCCAGGAAGCAATCACCAACACCATCCGCCATGCAGGTGCCAGCAGCATCAAAGTCACCCTGATGCTGCACGACAGCCGTCTGCACCTCTCGATTCGCGACAATGGCGTCGGCTTCGACGTCAGCGGCCTGCATCGCTCGTCAACGCGGCAGTTACCGCTTGGCCTGCTCGGCATGCGCGAGCGGATCGCCGGCCTGCGCGGGGAGCTGCATATCGACAGCGAACCCGGCGCCGGCACCGAAATCCGCGCAATTTTCCCGCAGGAGGTATTGCCTTGAACACGGCCACCCAAGACACAACCGCCCGCCCCGCTATTCGCATCGTCCTCGCGGATGACCACCAGTTGTTGCGTGCCGGCCTGCGCCTGTTGCTGACCGGTTTACCCGACATCGAGATTGTCGGCGAAGCCAGTGACGGCCTTGAAGCGCTGGCCCTGTGCGAAACACTGCGCCCCGACATCGTGCTGATGGACATCGCCATGCCCCGCATGAACGGGCTTGATGCGCTCGAAGCCATCCGCCAGCGCGAGCTGGCACAGCACGTCATCATCCTCTCCATGCTGGCCAGCGAGGAGCACGTTCTGCGCGCGCTCAGTCTTGGCGCTGCCGGCTATGTCCTCAAGGATGCCGCACCGGCCGAGCTTGAGCTGGCGATCAGCGCCGTAATGCGTGGTGAAAACTGGCTCTCGCCACCGGTTTCGCGGCAAGTGGTTGACGCTTATCTGGCGCGCATCAGCGAGACGACGAAAGTCGCCCCGCTGAACCTGCTGACGCCGCGCCAGCAGGAAGTCCTGCGCTTGATCGCCGAAGGCAAAAGCACCAAGGAAATCGCCTTCGCACTTGAACTCAGCATCAAGACGATTGAAACGTATCGCACCCAGGTCATGGAAAAACTCGGTTTGCAGGACATCCCCGGCCTCGTTCGCTACGCCATCCGGCACGGGATTATTCCGCTGGGCGAATGAGCCAGGAAACCCTTCAGGTTTTTCGTAGCCATTAATCAGGGAATCCCTGATGACGAAGTGACCCCGGCTTGGTATGTTTCGCGACCGTGGATTTGAGCTGTTCGATCATGAGCACCAAACAATCAGCACCCCCAAACAAACCAACACCCGCCACGCAAAAACTCTGGCGCCTGATCGCCTTTGTCGGCTTCAGCGTCCTCGTTGCCTCCTGGTCGATTGCGCTCTGGCACAGCCGCGAGGTTGAGCAGCAGTTGTTTGCCGATGCCGGCCGGCGCATGCAAATAACGGCCGAAACCTATGCCCGGCACGCCGCACTCTCAATGGCGGTGGCTGACGAAAGCCTGCTGCGTCTGCGTGACACGCTAGATCGCGATGGCGAGGTAGCCTTTGATCGTCTCGCCAGCTATCTGTCACGCGCAGACACGGCAGGTGGTGTAACCAACCGGGTAGCTCGCGTCGACAAAGAAGGCATAACACGCAACGTCTATAGCAAGGGCATGCCGGCAAGCTCGGTCGACGTCAGTGACCGGTCTTATTTCAAGGCTTTTCGGGATGACCCGCGTGACCGGATTCTGGTCACTGAACCGATTATTGGCAAAGCCACCGGCGAATGGATC
>CAJBIL010000266.1 GCA_903953145.1 uncultured beta proteobacterium | reverse complement strand
TGCTTTCCGGTAGCGGTGCTACCCGCGTGACCCACTGACCTACTAACGAGGCAAACCTCAAATTCAGCCAGGAAGCAATCCCTCTGGCACATTGCGTTATCCGGGGTACATCACGAAGTCATCGCCAACACCGCACCTGATTCGCTTGCTACGGTGCGCTCGTGTAGCGCTCCATCTGGCGGGTGGCGCGTTCGCCGTTGCTTTGATCTATCCGCTGGTCCGCGACAGTCGGCGGCTCTGGTTTAAACAGCGCTGGTCCCGGCAACTGCTCGACATCCTTGGTGTGCGACTCGACGCAGAGTTATCAGGAGCAACCCCGGGCAGTCTGATTGTCGCCAACCATATTTCGTGGCTCGACATATACGCACTCAACGCAGCGCGGCCGATGGCTTTTGTTTCCAAGGCCGAAGTGCGCACTTGGCCGTTGATCGGCTGGCTGGCCGCAAATACGGATACCGTTTTTTTACGCAGGGGCAGTCGCGGTCACGCCAAAATTGTTAACGCGGAAATCGACGCATTACTCAATGCCGAAAAGGATGTAGCGATTTTCCCGGAAGGCACGACAACGGATGGCACGCATTTGCTCAATTTTCATGGGGCCTTGTTGCAACCTGCGGTTGAAACCGGGCGACCGGTACAGCCAGTCGCACTCTCCTATCACGATGCTGACGGTTGCCGTAGCCTGGCGCCGGCCTATGCCGGCGAAACCACGATGGGAGAGAGCCTTGCCGCGATACTCGCCTGCCGCACGTTGACGGTGCGTTTGCGGGCAACTTCACCGCTTGATGCCAGAGTAAAACAGCGACGCGAACTGGCGCTGGCTGCACGTGGTGCGATTGCCTTTAATCTCGGGCTTCCCCTGGCGAGCAATCCACTTGAAATACCGCGCGATCCTCAAGCCGTACTGCCGTCAAATGACGCCCCCACAAGCACCCCGAGTCCAGCGCCAATAAATTAGGCTCGATTCTCAGCCCGAGCGCTGACCAATGGCCGGTTACCAGAACACTGCCCGCACTACGCCGGCCAGGCACTTGAAACCACGGCAAATAACCCGTTGGCGCATTCGACAACTCCCCTTTGCTGCGAAACTCCATGACGCCTTGCGGCGAGCAGAAACGCATGCGCGTCATGGCGTTAACGACGACGCGCAAACGTGGCCAACCTTGCAGGTCATCATCCCAACCGGCCGGTTCGCTGCCCCATAGATTTGCCATGAACTCGCGATAATTGGGGGCAAGTAGCGCTTGCTCGACTTCCACCGCGAGCGCCCGTGCTTCTGTTGCAGTCCACTGCGGCAAAAGCCCGGCATGAACCAGGCAGAAACCATTTTCCACATGACACAATGGTTGCCGACGCAGCCAGTCGAGCAATCCATCGCGATCCGGTGCTTGCAGTATTTCATCGAGCGTATCGCTCTTGCTGCGCTTGCCAAAGCCCTCCGCAAGCATCAGTAGATAAAGGTCGTGATTACCAAGTACGGTAATTGCCGCAGAGCCAAGATCGCGCACGAAACGCAGTGTCTCCAGCGAACGCGGACCACGATTAACCAGATCACCAACCAGCCAGAGGCGGTCATGCCGGGGGTTGAACGCGCATCGAGCCAGCAATGCCTCAAATGAGGCGAAGCATCCCTGAATATCACCAATTGCGTAGGTTGCCATGCGCCCTCAGTCGGCCAACTGTTTTTGCTGCCAATGCCAGGTGTCCCGGCACATCGCGTCGATACCGCGCTTCGCCTTCCAGCCCAATAGCTTTTCAGCAAGAGCCGGATCGGCATAACAGGCCGCAATGTCGCCCGCACGACGCGGCACCAATGCGTAGGCCACAGGCCGGCCACTAGCCGCCTCAAACGCGCGCACCATGTCGAGTACCGAATAGCCACAACCGGTGCCAAGGTTGACCGTCAACATGCCCCTTTTGCGTTGCAGATAATCCAGTGCAGCAAGATGCCCCTCCGCCAGATCAATCACATGAATGTAGTCACGCACCCCGGTGCCGTCGGGCGTTGGGTAGTCACTGCCGAAAACACTGAGTTGTGCGCGCCGCCCCTCGGCGACTTGCGCTACATAAGGCATCAGGTTATTCGGTACGCCGGATGGAGCTTCACCAATCAGACCACTCTCGTGCGCGCCCACCGGATTGAAATAACGCAAAAGAGCAATTCGCCATTCAGGATCGGAACGGGACAGATCGGCAAGGATGTCCTCAACCATTAGCTTGCTGGCCCCGTAGGGGCTGGTTGCCGATCGAGGGGCATCTTCACGGATCGGAACACTGGCGGGGTCTCCGTAAACCGTCGCCGATGAGCTGAAAATCAGTGTTTTAACACCCGCCTCTGCCATCGCCAGGCACAAAGCAACACTGCCGCCAACATTACAGTCGTAGTAGCGTAAAGGCTGCGCGACCGATTCGCCGACTGCTTTAAGGCCCGCAAAATGGATCACTGCATCGATTGTCTGGTCGGCAAACACACGTTGTAACAATCCAGCATCCCGCACATCGCCTTCGATGAAAACCGGCCGCTGCCCGGCGATCTGCGTAATCCGATCAATGACTTCCCGCCTGCTATTGGAGAGATCATCGATGATTGTAATGTCGTGCCCAGCCGCCAGCAGTGTGATGCAGGCGTGTGAGCCAATATAGCCGGTACCACCAGTTACCAGAATATGCACAGTACCCTCATTAAGTTCGTGTCACTGAAACTGCGGTGAGTATTCGGGTACAAAAGTTTTGAGCCGTATCTTCAACTCCGTCGGAGTTTGCGGTGCGGGCGCATTCAGCCAGTCATCAAGCGCCTGCTGCCATTCGGCCTCCGGTGAAGGCTCCGCCTGAGCAATACGCAGCTTCGAATGCGGTGTCGGCAAGGTGTGTTCACTATC